>JALUUK010000464.1 GCA_027021395.1 Acidobacteriota bacterium | reverse complement strand
CACGTACCCGGGACTAGCGATGGTCAACATAGGTCGAAATGGCGTGACCTGTCAAAAGCGAATTTCTTCGCTTGCATTGTATCGCCTCGCGCGGGAGCGGTTCGCAGGCTTTTTCGGCACCGCGAACGCGCCCCGACCACTCGACCTAGGAACGACGGGGCGGCTCGCGGAAGTCGACGATCACAGGGGTCGGGCCGAAATCGAAAGCCTCGCGCAGCCGCTTTTCGACGAAGCGCTTGAAGGGGGCATCGACCTTCCAAGGGCGCCGACAGAAGATGACGAAGCGGGGTGGAAGGATTCCCAACTGCGTGGAGTAGAGCATCTTCGGTGCGCTCCCTCCGTGTGAGAGGCGCTCGCCGACCGTCTTGGCAAGGAAGCGATTCAGTTCGCCGGTTCCGATTCGGCGACTCGCGGCACGAGCCACCTGCAGGCCGAGATCGAGGATCTTCGAAATCCTCTGGCCGGTCTGCGCCGAAACGGCGATACGTGGAGCTTGGCGGGCAAAAGAGAGCCGTGCCGAAAGATCACGGTCGAGCGTGATGAAGGCTCTTTCGGGGTTTTCCACGAGATCCCATTTGTTCAAGACGAGGATCAGAGGTCGACCCATTCGCTCGATCTCCCCCGCGATGCCCACGTCCTGCGAGGTCACGCCCATGGAGGCGTCGATGACCAGCATGGCGACATGGCAGCGCTCGAGGCGTCGTCTCGTCATCATGATGCCGATGCCCTCGTCGCGGTCGCGCACCTTGGAACGCTTGCGCAGCCCCGCGGTATCGACCAAGCGGGTCCATCGCCCCTCCCGCTCGATCAGAACGTCGATCGCATCCCGCGTCGTTCCGGGGATGGGGCTGACGGCGATGCGTTCCGCACCGGCGAGGGAGTTGATGATGCTCGATTTCCCCACGTTCGGTCGTCCGACCACCGCCATCGAGAGTTCATCTTCCGGATCGACGCGCGAGGTCGCCTCGATCACGCACGCATCGACTTCATCGTCGCCTTGCGGCAGGCGCTCTTCGACGCGCTCGATCAACTCGTCGATTCCCTCGGCGTGCTCGGCGGAGATCGGTACGGGCTCGTCGAAGCCCAAAGCCCACATTTCCGCGGCCAGATTCCGCAAGGAAGGCACGTCGATCTTGTTGACCGCCAAGACGACCTTGGCCGAGTCCCTGCGCAAGAGGCCGGCGATCGTTTCATCGAGCGGGGTCAGACCGCTGCGTCCATCGACGATGAATACGATCACATGGGCCTGTTCGCCGGCGCGCAGCGCCTGTTTCGTCACCGTTTGCGCCAGCGATTCTTCGGCATCGGGAATCAGGCCGCCGGTATCGAGCAGCAAGACATCGCGCCGTTCGAGGCGGCAGGGCCGCTCGAGGCGATCCCGCGTCACTCCCGGCCGGTCGTGCACGATGGCTTCACGCCGCCCGAGCAGGCGGTTGAAGAGACTCGATTTGCCGACATTCGGCCTCCCGACCAGCGCCACGCGGGGCAGTTGCTCGATGCGTCGCCGCTGCTGTCGGATCTCGGATGGGTCTTCTCGTCTGTCGTCCATGAGTATCTCGCGGGCTGATCCTCTGAGGATCATCGGGTATATTGCTTCGGAGCGCTTGTTTCGAGGGGCGCCTTCTGCTTAGATGGAGACCGCAGCGGGGCCGGATTGGGCCGCTCGGCTGCGTTTTCCAAGTAGGAGAATTTTGGATGGTCAAGGCCGATATCGTCAGTCGGGTGCACGATGCGCTACTCGAATTCGAACGTCAACAAGAACCCCGCTCCGACAAGGACGGCACGGCGATCTCCAAGGCAACGGTGATCGAGGCCGTCGAGTCCGTTTTCGCCGGTCTGAGCGACGCCATGGTTCGCGGCGAGCGGATCGAGTTTCGCGGTTTCGGCGTATTTCAGGTGAAGCCGCGGAAGCGCGGTATCGGCCGCAATCCCCGCACCGGCCTCGAGGTCAAGATTCCGCCGGGTCGGACCGTAAGATTCAAGCCCGGGAAGGATCTAAGAAATCTCGAAGCTTGATTCGGCTTTTCGTCCCACGATTCACCTGCTGCTCTTCCTTCTGAC
>JALUUK010000463.1 GCA_027021395.1 Acidobacteriota bacterium | reverse complement strand
TCGTCACCGACGACGGCGGCGCCAAGATCGCCGCCCACGACTTCTATCCCTTCGGTACGGAGATGACGGCAGCCGGCGAGAGCAGATCAGGCGGCAGCCGCAAGCGCTACACCGGCCACGAGCGCGACGAAACGACCGGGCTGGATTACATGTTGGCGAGGTATCATGGAGCCAATTTCGGCAGATTCCTGAGCGTTGATCCTGTCAGTGGCGCCGCGGGGACGCCGCAATCGTGGAATAGATACACCTACACTTTGAACAACCCACTGAAGTTCGTCGATCCTGATGGGCGACTCATCGAGATTGCGGGCAAAGGCCAGAAGGAAGTCCGCAGAATGCTGGTCGAAACCGCCATGCGACCGGGTGGCCGGGCAGCATTACAGACGCTCGCAGAAAGCGAAAAGACATATACTTTCACCAAGGCATCCCTAAACAGCGAGAAAACCCAGTTGATCTGGAAGCTACGAAAAAAGGCCGGCACGAGTGGGGATCTGATCTTCGGAGCAACTGTTCCGCAGGACGATGGAGCTGTCATCAAGCTGGATGTCAGCGTGATCAAGGAGTTTCACCCGGACGACAAGACGGGGGTTGCGACCGTAGTTCACGAAAGCACACACGCTCAAGGTGTCGATCAAGGTTTGTCGGCCCGCGAGATCGACGAACGAGATCATTTCCCGAGCAACTACGAAGGCGAAGCCTCCAAGAAAGGTCGAGCGGTTGCCGGCGAAGATGCTGTTCTAACAAGGGAACAAGCCGAGGAGGTGGTAGATGCGTGGCTCAAGCCAAAGGATCCTACAGAGAAAAACAAGAAACCTCAAAGTAAGTGATCGAACACCGACTCGTGGTTTTCCTGCGATCCGCGGGCGCCTGATCTTCGCACTCGTAGGAGTGAGCTTCGTACTTGGCGTGCCCTTCGTATCACTGTCGGATCAGGCGAACGTTGATACTCGGACGATGATCATTCACGTTTCGGAGGCGTGCGAATCGCGCTTCGTGGCCGATGCCACCATCGAAATCTTCGATCTCGCGACAAACACCCGACACGTTCTCGGTCGAACAGATGAGCACGGTCGGGCGACCGTCACCTTCGGGACGGAAGTGGAGGCGCTTCTGATCTGCAAGAAGTATTTCCACTGCGTCGTGACCTTTCCGCCTATAGTCGCGCGCTCCGTGGAAATCGATGTAGCCCTTCCCCGTTGGTGGATAAGGTAGGGAGCGGGAGAGAGACGAAAGGAGGTTGCTACCGAATCTCGTGAATTCGGTGCCACCTATTCCTCGTCGCTGTTCTAGAATCCGGCGGACAGTACGGCTTCGCGCCGACGGCTGAAGCGGCGTACGCTTCTTACACCGTGGACGTCAGGACGCGCTCGGGAATCGTCAGCCAAACTTCGGGAGTGATCCCGGATGCCCAGGGCTTGCTGTGGCTCGAGGAGTCGGCGCTGGCCCTGAACGACACCAACTTCATTCGCGCAAAAGGAGAAAGCGATCAGGCCGAGCCGTACTCGGCGCCGGGAACGCTCTCTCCCCAAGTCAATGTGAATCGCGGAGAGAGAGGCCAGGACAAGTCCTTAGCGGCGAGCGGATCGACGGAAGGGCTCTGTATTGGAACGACATTCTTTTGGGCCGTCGGGCACCAGAGCCTAGGAGCCAAGACCATGACCACGAAAATACTGCTTCTTCTGATGATTTGCTCGCTTCTCTTGCTCACAGGATGCAGCGAGCAGGCACCCGATTCAACACGCGAAATTGTCGCTGAGATCTCCGACATGTTCACGATCGATATCGACTCGTCCAAGCCTGCTGATCAAGTGCTCGAGTTAGATGGTAGGTACCGGATCGAGATTCGTGATGAGAATGGAGACAAACTCCCCGACCACTGGGAGCTGTACATCGATGGCGTCTTGCGCTACAAACGATGGTCGCCCCTCGGCTACGGGAAGCCCCCTACTGGAAAAATCTACGATACCGACGGCAATGTCGTAGGCCATATCGTCACCAAGTACTGACTGAGGATGCAGTGCGGAAGCGGTGCTTTCGATCATTCGAAACTGCGGAAATCCGGACGT
>JALUUK010000462.1 GCA_027021395.1 Acidobacteriota bacterium | reverse complement strand
GACCTTTCCCTGGTCGAGCCGCAACAGGATGTCGGCGAGTTCCGCCACATCTTCGCGGTGATGCGTCACGTGCAGCGTCGTGACCATCGTCTCTCGCTGCACGAGTCGCAGCAGTTCATACATCTGGGCGCGCGTCTCATCATCGAGTGCACTGAGGGGTTCGTCGAGCAGCAACGTTTGCGGCTCGAACGAGAGAGCGCGCCCGATCGCGACACGTTGCCGTTCACCGCCACTGAGCCCGGCCGGGTATCGGTCGAGCAAATGTCCGATGGAGAGCAACTCGGCGAGCTCCTTGACCCGCTGGGCGATATCGGGACGACGGCATCGGCGGATTGCAAGCGGGAAAGCGAGTTGATCGCGGACGGTCATCGTATGGAACAACGCTCCGTCCTGCGGAACGTATCCCACGTTCCGCTCGGCCGGCTTGGCACGCGTGACATCGCGGTCATCGAGCCGGATCGACCCCGCAGCGACCTGTCGCAGCCCCGCGATCGCCTCCAGAATCGTGGTCTTGCCGCAACCGGTTCGGCCGGTCAGAACACCGTAACGGCGCGAAGGGACCGTGAGCCGGCAATCCTCCAGCCGAAATGTGCCCGAAACGATCGTCACACTGTCGACTTCGATCATCGATTCACGTTGCTCCCCATGGTTTCTGCTCGTCCAGTCTCACGATGCAATACCGCTATAGCGACAGTACGCGGCTTCCCCACACGCGCGCCAGGATCAACACGACAATGGCACTCGCAACCATAATCATCGACACGGCCACCGCGGCGCTGAGGTCTCCCACGGTCAATTCCAGGTAGACCGTCGTCGACAACACTTCGGTCTTCATCCGCGTCGCTCCGGCGAAGATCAGCAGCGGCCCGAACTCCCCCAGAGCGCGGGCCCAGGCGAGTGTGCCGGCGGTGAGAATTCCGCGCCCCGACTCCGGGAGTGTCACTCGCCAGAAGGCCTGGGCTCGGCTGCATCCAAGCGTCAACGCGACCTGCTCTCTTCGCGCGTCGAGCTGGTCGAATGTGGCTCGCATCGTCCGTACGGCGAACGCGCACGACACGGCGAATTGAGCCAATACGACGGCCGGAACCTGGTATACGACCGCTTCTCGGACCTCCCGTGGAAAGAACTGGAACAGGATGAGCAGGCTCAGTCCGACGACGAGCGGCGGCAAGATGATCGGGATGTCGAGCACCGCGTCGATCGTGTTTCGGAACGGGAACTGGTAACGGGAAAGAAGGTAGCCGAGCGGGACGGCGATCCAAACGGACAGAATCGCCGTGACCGTACAGGAGAGCAGGCTGAGCTTGATCGAATACCGAATCTCCGGTTTGGCCAGCGCGAGAGTGACGGCGTTGTGGGTCACACGAGCCATTCCGGGATGCCGCCGTTCAAAGTCGCTTCGAATGCGACCCAGCCAACGGAACGTCATGCCGGCCAGAGCGGCTCGCGGCGGCAAGTCGATTTCGACGCGCGCCATCGGCTTGGCGGGCTGCTCGTCGGCCGGCTCAAGTGACACATCGACGACACCGTTGGGCCCGGTCGGCGGGACGGTCTTCGTGGCCGCGAGTTTCCCGTCCGGATCGAAGAGCCGGATCGTTGCGGCAGCGTGGAGATTGAACAGGGTGAGCCGGTCGATCAGGATCGGGTCGACCCACTGCAGCTTCAATGTCGCCGGTTCGGCGATCGGCTGCCGCGCGAATCGGCGACTGTCGGCGGTCCACGTGACGAGTCGGCGGGGCGACGTGAGGCTCGACACGTCTCGAGAGACGGCGGTCTCATGCGAGTCGAACGAAACTGAGACAGGTCCCAGCGGATCGGCGGCGCGCACGACAAGCGACTCCACGAGCTCCCGGTCGAGCGACGGGCGCAGTTCGCCAGGCGGAATGTCGATCGACTCCGTCTCTTCTTTCCCCGAGCGGAAAAGGATGATCTTGGCGGGGCCGTTCGATCGCTTGCCCAAAGCGATCTGCTTGACGCGCACCGGGCGAGGAAAATCGAACACGGCCTCCCAGGGGAGATCTGCGGGTGGCACGGGGCGCGTGACGACGACAACATGTCCCAGCGGAC
>JALUUK010000461.1 GCA_027021395.1 Acidobacteriota bacterium | reverse complement strand
CGCGTATCCTGCGTCGCGGTCGTTCAAGAAAGGTCGGCTCGAAGACGAACGAGCGAGGGAGATGCGATGAACTCGAAAGACGCTAGGCGATCCGTCGCGGGACGACATTCCGCTCGACGCTCGTCACGCCGCTTCATGTGGCTTCTCATGCTCTTCGCCGGACTGTCGGCGATCGGCATCGTCGGCTGCGCTTCGACGCCGCCGCGGGAGGCTCAGGCCAAGAAGAAAAAAGACGGGCCGCTGCATCACTATCAGATGGCGCGCGTTCATTTCGAGCAGGGTCGCATCGGAGAGGCCCTCAAAGAACTCGACCGTTCGCTCGAATTCGACGACTCGTTGCCGCAGACGCATTTCTACCTCGGCTACGTGCGCTCGGCTCTCGAAGATTGGGATCAGGCCGAGGCGGCGTTCCGCGAGGCGCTGCGTCTCAACCCCTACTACACCGAAGCGCGGATGTACCTCGCCACATGTCTCGTCGAAACGGGTCGGGCCGAAGAAGCGCTCGCCGAACTCGACCGTGCGGGACGCGATCGCACCTATCCGAGTCCGGAAAAGGTGCACTTCGTGCGCGCGATGATCTACAAGGATCTCGGCCGCTTCGGAGATTCCCTAGCGGAGTTGCGCCGGGCCGTGACGATCAAGCCTCAGCACTACCGGGCGCACTTCGAGATGGCGCAAGTCCTCTTGGAGATGGACCGCAAAGAGGAAGCGCTCGCTGCTTTCGAGGCGGCGCGCATGGGTTATGCCGGCGATGCGGGCTTCTTCTATCGATACGGGGCGGCGCTTTTTCATGCGGGGAAAGTGATCGAGGCCGAGCGGGCGCTCGAGCGCACGGTCCAACTCGCGCCCGGTTCCGAATCGGCTGCGATGGCCACCGATCTGTTGGGGATGATTCGCTGATGTTCCGACGGCTTCGCGAAAAGCTCAGTCGGGGTTTGCGCAAGACCCGCCATGCGCTCGGCGAGCAATTTGCGAAGCTGCCTTGGACCGGCCGTAAGGTCGATCAAGCGCTGCTCGACGATCTAGAAGAAGTGTTGATCACGGCGGATCTCGGTGTGGAAACCGCCTCGCGAATCTGCGAAGACATCGCTTTGCGCGCGCGAGGGCGAGCGATCGACGGTCTGGATGAAGTGCTCGAACTCGTGCGCGAATCGATGGCGACTTTGATGCCCGATGCACGAGACGCAAAACGCCCCGAAGACGGACCGCGCATCACCTTGGTGGTCGGCGTCAACGGTTCGGGAAAGACCACCACGACCGGCAAGCTGGCCGCGCGCTGGGCCAAAGAAGGACGGCAGGTCGTCGTCGCCGCGGCGGATACCTTCCGTGCGGCCGCGGTCGAGCAGTTGGCGGTTTGGGCCGAGCGAGCCGGAGCGCGGGTTGTGCGTGCGACTCCCGGTGCCGACCCCGCGGCCGTCGCCTTCGATGCGGTCGAAGCCGGCCGAGCGGCAGGCGTGGACGAGGTGCTGATCGATACGGCCGGGCGTCTGCACAACAAGAAGCCGCTGATGGACGAACTGGCGAAGATCTCCCGCGTGGTCGCCAAGGGTTGTCCCGGCGCGCCGCACGAAACCCTGCTGGTTCTCGACGGGACCACCGGCCGCAACGCCATTCACCAGGCAAGAGAATTCAACAAGGTGGCTCCGGTGACCGGCCTCGTCTTGAGCAAGCTCGACGGCACGGCGAAGGGGGGAGTCGCCGTGGCGATCGGTAGCGAGCTTCATTTGCCGGTGCGCTACATCGGAGTGGGCGAGGGGGCCGACGATCTTCTCGATTTCGATCTTCAGGAATACATAGCGGGCCTGTTGACGCCCGTGGACCGGGTCGAAAAGGACCCCGGCCGGAAACGGCTTGCGGAAGGATCGTGAGCCGCGACGCAGATCTTCGCTTCATGGAACGCGCATTGGACTTGGCGCGTCGCGGAGGTCGGAGAACGTCACCGAACCCACGCGTCGGAGCACTCGTAGTGCGAGCAGGCGAGATCGTCGGGGAGGGATGGCACCATCGGGCCGGCCTCGAGCACGCCGAGGTCCTCGCCATCGAGCAAGCGGGCGCGCGCGCGCGGGGCGGCA
>JALUUK010000460.1 GCA_027021395.1 Acidobacteriota bacterium | reverse complement strand
ATCATGAAGGACAGCCCCACCCCTCCCAAGATGCCGTATTCGTGTCCCAACGCAAAGAAATAGCCGTTGACACAACTTTCAACCAAGACGATTGCTGCGATGATTGCAAAATACAACGTTCGGGACGATGGATAAGAAGGTTTACGGTCAAGCTGATTTTCTTGCTTGAATCGAAGAAACTCTCGTACTTCCTCAGCGTATTCCGCTCTGAGTTCCTGTAGAACGATTCGGCGCTTGTCCAAGAGCGATGACAACTGCCGAGTACTCTCCTGCGCGAGTTCGCTGATTCTCTTGCTCGCTGAGCGAAGGTTCAGCTTTTGGATCCTCTCGTTGAAGCCCTTGAGCCTTACCTTTGCTTCTGCGATCGTCGCCGCACTGTTGCCTTCGACGTATTGAATGATCTTATTCTGCGGCCCATCCAACTGGGTATCGGCTTTGCCGGGGATATTCTCGCGTCCATTCTTCGCAGCCAGTTCCTGGACATGCAACTCACGGAGTACCCTATCTATGTCCAACGGAGCGAAATCCAGCTTGTCAAAATGGAATCGCGCAGACGTCGAACGACGTGCACTGCGCCAAAAGGCTGCTCTCAAGGCATTCAAGAAATATCCCTTCATTCTCGACTCCATCTCGATCCAAGAACCGGGGAAAGGACCTCCGCGAGCACCTCACCGGCCCAAAGCGCGAAATGCGCGGAACCCACCGTGGAGTATCCTACAACAAGCTGGTGGAGAGGAGAATGGTTGCGTGCGGCGCCGAGGAGCAGTCCTTCTCGTCAGGGAACTATTCCGAAGGCGACTTTGCCCATTTCGGCGTTGTAGTCGATGCTGAGGGTGGGGAGGTTGAGGTCGGCTTCGGGTTCGTGGTTGAGTTTTTCGAAGGGGGAGCGTAGGCCTCGGATGCCGATCGTATCGGGGAGAAAAACTTGCATGCTACCCATGTGGACAGCGATCTCGGCGGCGGCATCGTCTTGCCATGCTCCGCGTAGGTCCATCACGCTGCCGGCCGTGCTCACATCGAGCGTCAAGCGCCGCGGACTGGCGTTGCCGACACCGACGGTATCGACGCTTCCCCGTAGCACTCTGATGGTGAAGGAATCGAGCGGCGAGCGCGTCGGCTCGGAAAAACCGACTAGCATCCGCCCGTCTTCGCATTCGATCTTCATGTCGGTCAGCCACAGGCCGCCGAGTTCGATATTTCCTCCTCCTTCCGCTGCCCTCACCTCGAGCGCGAGCAGCTGATCCGGCGGCAAGAGAGCTTCGACCGTGGGCGGCGAAGAAAAGAAGAGTCTACCTAGGGACGTAAAAAATCCCGTCTTCTCTGCGCGCAGACGAATGGTGTAGACGGAGCCGCCTCCAACAGAGCTTTCTCGCAATTCTTCGAGGCGGTAATACCTCTTGTCGAATTCGGCTTGGATCTTGACCCCGTCTCCGGCCTTGCCTTTGGAGATCTCCAAACCGACAGGCTGAAGATCGAGAACGATCCGTAGGGGCGTCGACGCCGAGGCGGAATGCGTCTTCGATTCTTCCGCAGACGCACGCTCACTCACCGTCTCGTTTTCGTTCACCCCGCCGACCACCGTTGCGTTCAGCGCATCATGCGGCGCCGCACGGTAGCTCAGCTCTTGCATTACGGGACTCTCGTCCGCGAACTCAGCCTTCAGCAACAAGAAAAGTGCGATACCGGCTACGATGACGATGAACACCATGCCCGCGCAACCTAGGCATCCCACTTTCAACACCGTCTTGAACGATCCGTCCATCACTCACCTCTTCGGAAAACCTTGGGAAAGGCCACCAGCACGTCTTCGCCTTCGTCGCGATCGATACGTCCCGTCAGCAGCAGGTGCCGACCTTGCACCAGGAGAGTGCGCGTGCTCTTAAACCCCGCTGGAAGACGAAAACTCGCATCCGGCTTTCTGGGCAGGGGCACACCTCGCTCGTCCGGGCTCTGCCCGTAGAAGACCAGGAGTTCCTCGCCGTGAGCGAAGACGAGATCCGGCCGACCGTCGCGGTCGACATCCTTGAAAAGCGGATCATAGTTGACGAAAGAAGTCAATCGATAGCTCCATGTGCG
>JALUUK010000459.1 GCA_027021395.1 Acidobacteriota bacterium | reverse complement strand
TTCCGTGGTCATTCGAGCAGATGGACCCGAGGACTCCGCCGCCCCAAGCTCGATAATCCGCAATCTTCGAGGCTCCGTCGAAGCAGCAGTGGTCGGTGTCCACTCCCGAATCCATCAAGGTAACGATTTGATCTTGTCCCAAGAGACCGCGGCCGTGGATGCTGTCGAAGCCGGGTTCGGAGCTTTGGCAAATGCCGCGGCTGGAGTCATTGAAAGTGTGCACCCACGGATCGTCTTCGATGTAGAGCACGTGTTCGCTCTGCGCGATTCCGATGGTCGCGCGCATCTTCGTCGCCTCGACGACGGCTCCGTCGGCCCAGGCCTCGATCAATTTCAGGCCCAGATCACCGGCTAGCGCGTTCAACTCTTCCCGGCTCGTTCCCGGAACGGTACGCAAGCGAAAGCGGAACGAGCCTTCCGGACTCAGCGTGGCGAACTCCCAGCGTTCTTGCTGAGCCTTGCCGAGTTGCGGCGAGAGCTTGAAGGCCGGATGAAAGCGTCCGATCCATCCGACCTCGGCCTGCCCCTTCAGTCGGTCGACCCGCGTCGCTGGAACCAACGCCAGATAGCTTTCGTTCGAAAGGGGATCGAGCGCCATGCCCCCAATACTTTCGATCACGCGCCTCTTCCGGTCGGCGGACACTTCCGCTGCGAATTGCACGATGAGCAATCCGCCGTCGTCGATGGGGCGGCCGGTCAGCGATGCCGGCAGACTTGCCCTGAGTTCGGCGTCGTCGCGGCCGGGAACGAAGGCCGCACTCTTGAGACGCAGAACGCGAGCTTCGCTCGGATCGCTGCTTTCCGGGGCCGTGAACCAGGGGGGCGAGGCGTCGTTCGGCCACCACGATGCGGGGTCTCGTCCGGCGAGAACCCACGAGGAAGAGAGCGAAACAGAGAGGGCCGCAACGAGCGCCATACGACAAAAAGCGGGCAGGCGTCGATCCGCCCGAAGGGTGCGTCCCATAGGTTTTGATCTCCATGGCCCGGCGAAAGGCCCGTTGCTGCTAGTAGATACGAGGGAAGCGATCGAAGTCAAGACCGAAGGTCTCTAGACGACTTCGCCGACGTCTAGGTCGGTTCATTCGTGAGGCCTTCCATCGAGCGTGTTCTCGGTGCAGGGCTACATGAACGATCCCGGTCAGGGGCAGTTTTCCGACGGCGCATCCTCGACTTGATAGAAATAGTTCAAGCCGTCGAGTGCGACGTCGTGGCGCGCTTCCGGAGTGCCGGACGTGAGCACGTCGCTCGAGCCGGAGACCGTGGCCGGATCCTGCGACCACGGGAAACGGTAGGTCAATGCTCCCGGCAGCGGTTCCGCACGCAAAATGATCGTGTCGCCGTCGGGCGATCGCGCGACGTTGACGCGTGCTGCGTCGAGGCCGGCCGTATCGAGAGCTCCGCAATCTTCACTGCGAAGACGCGCCGTCGATGCCGAGGGGAGTTCGCAGCCGCTGCCCGAGCGAGCGATCACTTGATAGGTATGCTTCTGATTGGCCGCTGCATCGAGGTCGAGATAGGTACGAGCGGAATCGGCGAGCGTTGCGATCTCTTCGCCATCTCGATAGACGACGAAAGTTCCCGGGCCGCCGCCGCCCCAGTCGTCGACGTCCCCCCAGCTGACTTCGATACCGGTCAACGCAAAGGTGTCGACGTCGCGAGCGGAGAGAATTCCGGTGAAGGTCGGAGCCGGGAGGCAGGATCCCGTCGCGCACTCGGTGGAAAGGAGCGCGTCGCTGACGGAAACGTCATCGACGACGACACCGCCGTCCGTACCGCAGTCGGTCGACATCTTCACTTTGAATTGCACCGTCGATCCGGCTCGTGCGGAGAGGTCGAAGACGTATTCCTCCCACCCCGAAAGACCTCCGGCTGCGGGTCCGGTGATGCAGCCCTGAGTCGGTGGATAGTCGCAGCCGTTGATCCAATCACCGGTTCCGCCGGGTGTTCCGAGGCAGGGGGGGGCTTGGGTTTGCGCAAAGGTGTCGGGATAGCCACCGATCGGATCGATGGGTGCGAACGCTCCGCCGTTTTCGGCGAGTTCGATCACCAAGCCGTCCCACTGAAACTCGATCTCGTAG
>JALUUK010000458.1 GCA_027021395.1 Acidobacteriota bacterium | reverse complement strand
ACAGACTGCTTACGTACGTACCGCCCGAGATCGAGTTCACCTCGACTCGTCGAGTGAAGGTCTCCAGCAGAAACAGACGATGCCGGATACTGGTGGGCCGAAGGACTTCCTTCCAGGATGACTGTGGTCCGATACCGGGAGCTGAAGAAGTTGAAACTGGAGAAAGTGGTTGCAGGTCTCCCATCGAAGTACTCGACAGCGCGGTGCCGGCCCTATACCTGGAATTCGCCGGAATGGATAATCCTCTGATCCTACCGGTCCGAAAAGAAAGGCAAGAAGAAGAGAAGAGAGTCGCGATAGACATAGTCAAGCTTCGGGGCACGGATCTCTTCGAGGAGTACTATTTGAACGCAACTCCAGAATTGATTCGCCCGTGGGGTTCTTTTGCTGAGCGTGAGCTATCCATGCTGGCGCCGACGCCGTCATTCTTGAAGAAGAACATTCGCTCTGTCGGCGATATTTTCCATTTTCTCACGAACTTGGGTGTTGGTCCGCCGGATGGTCTCAAGGTCAGCCCGCTCACGATGACAGGCAGCGGCTTCTTCGTGCACTCTCGTTCTATCGCCTCGGCTCTTTGCCGGTACGGTACCGGTTACCGTGCTCTGGCCAAAGCCGCTCGAGATGAAGCCGTAGAACGTAGGATAGAGCGTGCTCTGAGGCAAGTGCAATCCGAAATGAGCAGCGTCCCGGTTGGGCTTATCGAACAGATGCGTGCGTCTCAGCTTTCCGTTCTGGTTGACGAATGTGATCTCTTCAAGTCGGGGACTTACGCCCGAGACGTCTGGTGGGCGCATGTCGTACAGGAACTCGATCATCGGGCCCTCCGGGCCCTCTCTCACGATCCGGGTCGATTCGATCTCGTCTCCGATGCCGGGGAGGGCCGCTTTTTCGAATGGAATCGGCGCGTGTGGAGAGAGTTTATCGAGTGGACGAGGCCTCGGGGGCGTGATGGAGATACGACGTGGGCCGTGCTTGGAGACCTGATCGTTCCGCTGGTTCCGGCATGGGATCCTCATACCGATACGATCGCCTTCTACCGCATACAGCTTCGAGCGCACAATGACCCGCTCCCGCGAGGAGACACCTATGGTCTTGGTGCGCGTTCGCTGAGTTCTTCAGCGCTGACGGAGCGTTTTCTCACGGCTCTGGATCTTCCGCCCGCGGCTTCACTTCTTCACAATCTCGGACGAGAAAAATCACTGGCTGCTGCGCTGGCGCGATCCTCCGAGGCCAAACTCACGACGACGTATCAGCTACACAGGAGAAGATCGAAAGTCTTCACTCTTTTGGAGCACGCAAAAGATCGAGGGGAGGTGCCGGGGAGAAGATACCGAAAAAGAGCACTGGAAGTTTCTCTGGTCGTGCAAGACGGAGACGAAATTATCTGGGAGCTTCATGGGCTGGGCTTGATCGTGAAAGAAAAACGGCACGGGCCGAAGGACGGAGAGCCCGCCCCGGATCGTCTGCACTGGGTCGAGCTGCACTATGGATCCGGGCCGATCGGCGGAGAAGATCGCCCCTGATCCGCATGTTCATTCATCGCGAAATCGACACCACTGCCAAGCCACGTTCACGACTTCGGGACTTGCGATATCCGAAGCCACGATGTCATCCGCTTTCTCGAGGGTGGCCGGTGGAGGGAAAGCGTGCGTTCGGGGTTGGCTGAGGGGGATCACGGCCGTTTGGCGGAGAGGGTGGGATTCGAACCCACGGTAAGGCTCTAAACCCTACAACGGTTTAGCAAACCGTCCTCTTCAGCCACTCGAGCACCTCTCCGCTGGCCGTGGGGCGGGTATTATCCAGACGGCAGTGCGAACTAGCAAGCAAGAACGGGGATAAAGCGCCTCGGCGGATCCGGGTCGGGGGCTTCGGTCATGGGCCGTTGACGAGGGTCGGGGGCTGGCCGGTGGACTCGAGCACGGCCTGCCAGAGGGTTCCGTGGGGGTCGATTCGCTTCGTTTCCGAGACGGCGGCGGCGATGGGGACGTGGACTTGATGCCCGTGAAGGCGTCCGATCAGCATGTCCGTACGCCCCGAAAGCGCGGCGTGGGCCGCATTGGCACCGAGTTCTCGGCAGTAGATGGCGTCCTCGGCGTTCGCGCGGGCGGCGCGAATCGCCATCCGCGGATCGTCGTCGCGAACGGTGATCGCGTAGTCGTTCTCACGCGCGTGAGTCTCGAATGCTCCCTTGAGAAAGCGTCCGATATCGGCGAGGCGGGGAGTTCCTGAGGCATCGAGACCGAGTCGCTCGCGTTCCTCCCCGAGAAAGCGTTGTCCCGCGCCTTCGGCGAGCGCAACGACGGCGTGGCCGCGCTCGGCGAGTCGGCGGCGCATCGCCTCGAGCAGGCCCCGCCGGCCGTAAAGGTCGAAGGGGAGTTCCGGCGGCAGAACGAAGTCGGCGCGGCCCATGGCCAGCGCGGCTCGGGCGGCGAGCAAGCCCGTCCGGCGCCCGGGCAGGCGGACGAGGGTGAGTCCGTTGTGACCGCTGCGCGCCGTGGCGTAGGCGGTTTCGAGCGCCTCGCGCGCGTGGGCTACGGCGGTCATCGTGCCGAAGGAACGGTCGACGAAAGCCATTTCGTCGTCGATCGTCTTGGGGATGCCGATGACGGCGATCTCATGCGAACGCTTGCGGCAGGCCTCGGAAACGGCGAGCGCGGCGCGCTGCCCGCCTTCACCGCCGATGACGAAGAGCGCACCGATATTGCGGCAGACGAGGAAATCGACGATCTCTTGCATGGGCGCCGACCCGCGGGAGGCTCCCAGCAAGCAGCCCTGCTCGACGTGGATGTTCTCCACCCGGGCCGGGTCGAGCGACAGCGGCGGCGGCGCGTCCGGGGCGAAGCCGAGCAGCCCATGGCGAATCCCCAGCACGACATCGACTCCGTAGCGCAGAGCGAGCGTACGGACCAGTGAGCGCAGGACTTCGTTGGTGCCGGGGCATAGATCGCCTGAAACCACGATCGCCGTGCGCAACGAGAGTGGGGGGAAATACAGCTCTTCCCGCGGTCCGGCGGCTTCCAGCGCGGGCAGGACGGGGCTTTGCATGAGCGCACGGGTCAATTCCGCCACACCGGAGAAGTATGAAATTCGCCGGTCATCCGGCACGAAGTCGGCCGGGGCGGGCGAGGGGGGATCGCCGAGGCCCAAAGGGGAAGGAAAGCGCGGTTTCCCCAGCTTGACGACATAGAAGTCCGTCGAAGCACCGGCCGCACCGCGTCCGTCGTTTTCGCTCATTTTATCCATGCGTGGCTCAGTGCCGGCCGATGCGAAGGCTCTTTGTCGGAGAGCATTCTCTCGTCAAGGTCTTCAGAACGAACCGGGTTACCTTCTCAAAGATAGGGAGGTGCGGCCGATCCATGCCACCGCACGTTCGGCTTCGGCACCCTGGCGACGATAGGAGGGCCACTCGTGCGAACAGATCGTACAGGGTCCGACCGTTTCGATCCGATCCGCCGCCGGGGCGAGCGCGCTCAAGCGGTCGAGTGCGACCGCCCGCAGGTCGAGCCGAGCGTGTCCGCTCGGCTCATGCTCCGTCACCCGCTCCTCCGCAGGTCGCAGCGCATCCAGTACTTCCGGCCCGACGCGGTAGCAGCAGCCCGCGGCGGCAGGCCCGAGCGCCGCCCGCCAATCCGCAGAATCTAGGCGATCGACGGCGGCTTCGAGGATTCCGGCCGAGATGCCGCGCCAACCGGCATGAACGGCGGCGACCCGGCTTCCGTCGCGGCTTGCCAGCAGCACGGGCACGCAGTCGGCGGTCACGATTCCTACGCGCACGCCGACGGCCCCGCAGAGCACGCCGTCCGCCTCCGGCGGCTCGGAATCGACTTCGTGCCATTCGACGAGATGCGTGCCGTGCACTTGCCGTGGCCGCCGGCATGGCGGATCATGCGTCGCTTCGTCGGCGGCCGGCGCGGAAAAGCCGTGAACCACCCCGGGCAAGCGGGACAAGATCTCGGAAAAAAGCCGTATCGGCGGCATGCGCAACACTCCCATTCGTCGTAGAAGCTCCCGGCAGGGCCCGATTTGACCCTGGCACGGCCAGCGTCCAGAATGGCGCGCTTTTCGGAGGTCAGGGCTATGTTTACCGTGTTGGCGCAATCGGGATCGCAGGGCGGCCAGGCTTCATCGGGTTGGATGGGGATGATTCCCTTCGTCCTGATGATCGGAATCTTCTATGTGATTCTGATCTTGCCGATGCGTCGTCGCCAGAAAGCGCACGACGCCATGGTTCAGGCGCTCGCTCCGGGCGACAAGATCTACACCAACGGCGGGATCTTGGGAACCGTGAAGAAGGTCGAGGAGAACACGCTCAAGCTCAACATCGCGACAGGGGTAGATGTGACGGTCCTGCGCTCTCAGGTCTCGGGCAAGGTCACAGAGGAGAAGAAGCCGTGAAGAACACGTCGTGGAGGCTGGTCGTCATCGCCGCCGTGATCGTCTTCGGATTGATCTACGCATGGCCGCGCGAGGATCGACCGATTCTCAACATGAATCTCGGCCTCGATCTCAAAGGTGGTTCGCATCTCGTGATGCGCGTGGAGACCGATGATGCGGTGAAGGCGCAAGCCAGCCACATCGCGAATTCGCTGCAGTCGTATTTGGCTCAGGAAGGATTCGAATCGGCTTCGGCCAATGTGGAGGGCTTGGCTTCCGTCATCATCACCGGGATTCCGAGCGATCGCCTCAACGCCGCGCTCGGAGTGGTCGACGATTACATCTCCAGTTGGAATCCGACGATCGCATCGGATCGCATCACGCTCTCCATGCCGGAGAGCGAGCAGGAGACGACGCGCGATCAAGCCGTCAAGCAGGCGCTCAAGTCGATCCGTAATCGAGTGGATGCCTTCGGCGTTGCCGAGCCGACGATTCAGCGTCTCGGACGTGCGACCGATCGCATTCTCATCCAGCTTCCCGGCGTCGGCGATCCGGCTCGAATCAAGAATACGATTCAGATGGAGGCTCGTCTCGAGTGGCGCTTGGCCTACTACGCGCCGGATGGAACGGGACCTTTCCGCGCTCCGACGGAAGCCGAGTTGCTCGAACGACTCGGCGGCACCGTGCCGCCGGGGATGGAGATTCTCCGACACGAGTCCGAGCATCCCGATGATCCGGCCCGAGATCCCGAGTATTTCATGGTCGTCAGCAAGGTGGCCGCGGTCTCCGGCGATGATCTGCAAGATGCACGACCAAGCAAGGACAGTTGGGGAAAGAACGTCGTCGACTTCACGCTCAAGGCCAGCGCCGGCGAGCGCTTCGCCGCCACCACGCGCGCCAATATCGGGCGCGAGATGCCGATCGTGCTCGACGGAAAGATCGAATCGTCTCCGACGATTCAAGACGAAATCCGCACGCGCGGTACGATCACCGGAACCGGCGACTACGAAGAGGTCGAGAACTTGGCCATCGCCTTGCGCTCGGGAGCGCTGCCCGCCCGGTTGGTTCCCATCGAGGAACGTTCGGTCGGGCCGAGCTTGGGCTGGGATTCGATCATCTCCGGGATCTATGCCGCCGGGTTGGGGCTGGTTCTGGTGATGCTCTTCATGGTGATCTACTACAAGCTATCCGGAATCAATGCCGTGATCGCTCTGCTTTTGAATCTGCTGCTGGTCGGCGCGGTCATGGCCTATTTCGGCGCGACCTTGACTCTGCCGGGTATCTCCGGGTTCATTCTCACCGTGGGCATGGCGGTGGATGCCAACGTGTTGATCTTCGAGCGAATTCGCGAGGAATTGCGCTCGGGCAAGACGGTGCGGGGCTCGATCACCGGTGGATTCGACAAAGCTCTTTCGGCGATCACCGACGCCAATATCACGACACTGATTTCCGCCGTCTTCCTCTTCCAATTCGGCACCGGTCCGGTCAAGGGTTTCGCCCTGACACTGAGCATCGGCATTCTCGCCTCGCTGTTTACGGCGATCTTCGTCAGCCGGACGATCTTTGCCGTTGTCCTCGGTGATCGTCAAGCCGATTCCCTCTCGATCTGACCTGGAGCAATCGATCATGCGTATCGTGGGTGAAACGAAATTCGACTTCATGGGTTCGCGCCGGATTTGGCTGGTCGTGTCCCTCGTTTTGGTCTTCTCGGCCATCGTGCTGATCGGTACGCGCGGCATCACCAAAGGTGTGGAGTTTACGGGCGGCGCTTCCGTGACCTTGCGCTATGCGGAGATCCCCGATCTCGACTCCGTGCGGAAGACATTGATCGACGCCGGCTTCGACGGCGTCAGCGTGACGACTTTTCAGCATATTTCGGGCGAGGTGAGCAACGAAGTCTTGATCCGCGTAGCCGAGGTCGTCGACCGGGCCGAGATCAAGACGCCGATGACGCCGCAAGAGATACGGGAACGGGAAAAAGCGCCCGACGCGACGCACAAGCCCGACACCGCGCAGCTCGTCGTGCACACGCTGCGTCCAGTGGAGGCGCGCGAGAAAATGGCCGAAGGGCTCGTCGATCTCAACATCGTCGACACCCCCTCGATGACCTTGCGGCTGACCCATGACGCCGGGCTCGATGAGGCGGCCGCAGAGGCCGCCGCGGAAGCGATCAGCGAGTATCGCACGAACCACGCCGATCTGATCTCTGATGTGAGCGAGCTGGCTTCGATCGAAGGGCTCGATGCCGCAGCTCGTGCCTATCTGGAGGAGAAGGCCTTTGCCGGGCCGTTTTCTCTGCGCGGCCAGGAGCAGTTCGATTCGTCCATCTCGGGAGAGATGCGGAACAAGGCCATCGGGGCGATCGTCGGCGCGCTGATCGGTATGCTGATTTACATCTGGCTGCGCTTCCAACTGCAGTACGGCCTCGCGGCGATCCTGGCGCTGATCCACGACACGCTGATCACCCTCGGCGCCTTCGTGCTGGTCGGCTATGAAGCCAATTTGCCGGTGGTGGCGGCATTCCTCACCTTGATCGGCTATTCGATCAACGACACGATCGTCATCTTCGACCGCATCCGAGAGAACGTGCGGCGCCAGAGCAACGCGAGTTTGATTCAGATGATCAACAAGTCGATCAACCAGAATCTCGGGCGGACGGTGATCACCTCGATGACGACATGGGCCGTTGTGATGTCGCTCTTCATCCTCGGCGGCGTGGTGATCCGGCCCTTCGCCTTCGTGCTTCTGGTCGGCGTGCTCGTGGGAACATACTCTTCGATCTACGTCGCGAGCACTTTCCTGCTCTTCTGGTCCAAGGCCTTGCACAAGTCGGTTCAGGCCTCCGGATCGAAGGCACAGAAGGCTCGAGCCGCAAAAGCCGCCCGCTGACTCGTTCTTCCGGCCGTTCCGGCTATACTTGGCCACGCCCACTGCACTGGTGCAGCCGGTAGAACGACGTGATTCGCTTCGAAGATATCCAGGAAGTCGTCGAGAAGCGCCGACCCGATGCCGATATCGAGGTTCTTCGGCGAGCCTACGTCTACTCGGCCAAGGCGCACCAGGGACAGGTGCGTCAGTCCGGAGAGCCGTACCTGATCCACCCGCTCGCGGTGGCCTACATTCTTGCGGACTTGGACCTAGACGTCGCGACGGTCGCCACCGGATTGCTCCACGACGTGGTCGAAGACTCGCACGTCACGATGGAAGAGATCGAGAGCGTTTTCGGGGTGGAGGTCGCTTCTCTCGTCGATGGCGTAACCAAGCTCTCTCGCTTGGAGATCTCTTCCGAGGCCGATCGTCAGGCGGAGAGCATCCGCAAGATGATCTTGGCGATGGTCAACGACATCCGCGTCATCTTGGTCAAGCTGGCGGATCGCTTGCACAACATGCGCACCCTGCAGCATCTCAAGCCGGAAAAGCAGAAGCGGATCGCCAACGAGACGATGGAGATCTATGTGCCGTTGGCCAATCGCCTTGGTCTTGGGCGCATGCGGCACGAACTGGAGGATCTCTCGCTTCGCTACAGCGAGCCGAGAGCTTATCAACGGCTGGTCGATCAGCTCGAAAAGAAGCGTCCCGCCTGGGAGAAGTTCGTCGAGGAACTCAAGGCACGTCTCGCGCCCCGCCTCGAAGAGGGCGGCGCGAAGGTGGAGATTCACGGACGGGTCAAGAGCATCTATTCGATTCATCACAAGATGAAGGTACAAGACATCGATCTCGATCAGGTCTACGACCTCGTGGCCATCCGGATCATCACCGAGACGGTGAGAGACTGCTATGGTGCGCTTGGGATCGTGCACTCTCTTTGGCCGCCGGTTCCCGGCCGTTTCAAGGACTTCATCGCCATGCCCAAGCCGAACCTCTACCAATCGGTGCACACGACCGTCATGTCCGAGAGAGGTCACCCGTTCGAGGTGCAGATCCGCACACACGAGATGCATCACCTCGCCGAAGAAGGGATCGCCGCCCATTGGCGCTACAAAGAACAGGGTATGCTCACCGATCGCGAGGTCGCCGGCCTGAAATGGCTGCGCCAAGTCATGGAGTGGCAGAAGGATATCCGCGATTCGAAGGAGTTTCTCAAATACGTGAAGGTCGACCTATTCCCCGAAGAGGTCTACGTCTTCACGCCGGCCGGCAAGGTCATCGGACTACCGAGGGGGGCGACTCCGGTCGATTTCGCCTACTCCGTGCACACGGAGGTGGGACATCAATGCAGTGGAGCGCGGGTCAACGGCAAGTTGGTTCCGTTGAAGACTCCTCTAGCCAACGGCGACATGGTCGAGATCATCACGCATTCCGGGCATCACCCCAGCCGCGATTGGCTTTCCTTCACCAAGACCAGCAAAGCGCGCTCGAAAATCCGGGCTTTTCTCAAGGTCCAGGATCAGCGGCGCTCGGTTGAACTCGGCCGCTCCTTGCTCGAGCGCGAGATGCGGCGCTTCGGAACGGCGATCAAGAACGTCAGCGAAGAGGAGCGCAGCGCGGCACTCCGCGTTCTCCACGTCGAGAGCATGGACGATCTGCACGCGAAGATCGGACACGGCCGCATCACGCCGAAGGAGTTCATCACCGAGTTGCTACCGTCGGAAACGATCGAGCAGGAAGAGGCGCCATCGATTCTCCGGCGCGTCACGCGTGCTCTGCAGCGCGGCAGCGGGAAGATCAGCGTGCAAGGGATGGGCGATACGCTGATCACGATGGCGGGGTGCTGCAACCCCATTCCCGGGGACGGCATCGTCGGCTACATCACGCGAGGTCGCGGCGTCTCCGTCCACGCGGCTGAGTGCAAGAATCTCGAGAACCTCTTGATCAATCCCGAGCGCCGAATCGAAGTGGCATGGTCGCGCACCGATTCCTCGGATCGCTTTCAAATCGGCCTCCGTGTCATGACGGAACATCGACCGGGCATGCTCGCGCGCATTGCCGAGATTCTCGAGAAGGAAAAATCGAACATCCGTCACGCGGACATCGGTGTCGACGAGCAGGGACGGGGATTGATCCTGATCGTCTGCGAGGTGGCCGATCGCCGCCAGGCCCAACGCCTCGTTTCGCGCGCGCGGCGGACCGAGGGTGTATTCTCCGTCGAGCGCATCTCACCGCTGCTCGTTCCCGGAATGAAACCGTCGTGACGAAGTCGGGTCTAAGATGAGGACCAAGGAAAGCA
>JALUUK010000457.1 GCA_027021395.1 Acidobacteriota bacterium | reverse complement strand
AAGCGCTCGAGACCATCACGGCCGCCGCGAATACCCAGCCCCGTTTCCGGTGCAGCATGATCCCCTCCGTTTCGACGAGTCGGAAAAAGATTCCGACCCCATGAACGTGCGAATACACGCGCCATAGTAGCATTCGGCGCGCGACGAGACTACGGAGCAATACCTTACTCACACGGATTTGCGTTTCGGAAAGCCGGCATATCAGCAAGCCGAGCGGTCTTTGAGTGTGGCCGTGGTGAGGTCTTCGCTGAGAGACGAAAGACGGCCCGAAGGTAGAATGCACGAAATGCAGGGAAGGAGAATGCGGCCGATCATCGCAATGATCGCGCTAGGGCGCGTCGCTACGCTGATGCCTTCGTTTGCCGGTGTGCCCGTCGCCCACTACAACGGCGCCGGCAAGCACAGACCGGTCGAAAATCCGAACAAGACCTGGAACGACTCGAAACCGGCAGATCAGGGCGAAGCGTCGACGAATGCCGGTTCGGGACCGATCACTACGGAAGTCGTTCGTGCCGTCTCGCCCCCGAGCCGCCATGAGAATTCGTACTGTCCCTCCGGGAAGGGACCTACGAGGATCTCGTCCGCGGTTTCAATCTGATCGGCCGAGAGAATGCCCAACCGCGCACTCACGTGCCACAGATTGTCGCCCATGTCGTCGATCAGCGAGAACGCCAGACGCTCCGTACCCGTTTCGGAGGCTTCGACGAGTCGGGCAAGCCCTGCGATGCGCATCTTGCCTCCGGGCGGCACTTGTATGTCTATTGCACCCGCCAGAACGTCATCTTCTCCAAACCATGCGGTCTTCTGGAGGCCGATGCCGGGAACACCGCCCCAGAGCCGAAACTCTTTCCGCGGTCGTTCGAACGTCGCTTCGCCTCCGGCACCGAGCGGCTGGATCTCATAGGCCCCACCCGCACTCTCCATCATGACCATGGTACCCGCCCCGGCCATGGCAGCCGCCCCGTTGGGAAGAACCACTCGAGCAACGACCGAATCGCCTCTCGGAACACGGATCGTGACCGGCGCACTTGGCGGCAGAGAAAGTGCCAGATCGACATCCCGGTACTCCGCACTCGCTCTGGCCGTTACGCGCAACTGGCCTGAAGCGGGAACGCACAGTGAAAACACGCCGTCCGGACCCGATCGACTGATGGCACCGTCTCAAGGGTTGTCCTCGACCTTTAGCAGCATTCCATTCGGTCCTGGAATCTCGAAGCGATAGCCGGCTGAGGAACGTAGAGCACCCGACCAGGAAACCTCGACGTCGAAAAGAGGATCTTCGCTCACCTCATCGATGACCCGACCGGAAAGCTCACCTGGCGGAAGGTCGAGATCGAGCGTCCCCGTTCCGTCGCCGGTGTTCTCGTAACGGAATCGGGCCTGGCAGGACTCACTCCAGACCTGGACCGTCCAGATTCCTTCGCGCATTCCGAGGAGCTGGAATGCACCGTTCTCGTCTGCCTGAGCGGAGATCACTCCTACAACACCACCAGCCGGTACCGCAGTGATCACCGCCCAGGGAACCGGCAGCCCACCTCGGCGCACCGTCCCTTCGATAGTCTCGCTCGCATGAAAATCGATCTGTACGGATTGCGTTGCGCGGTTTCGCGGAATGACCCTTTCCTCCGTCCACGATTCCGCGACACCGGGATCCGCGATCATCCGAAGACGAGACCCATGATTCATACGGGCGATCACGTAGCGCCCCTCGCGGCCCGTCATCGTCCTGAGCACGTCGGTCTTGGGATAGGGCGCAAAGAGACGAGCACCGGCAACCGGCCGGCCGGCGGCGTCGAGCACCTGCCCGTGAACCCTAACTCCCGGCAGCATCCTCACGACGAGTTCACGCACTCTGCTCTGATTCGAAGAAGGCCTTGGCGGCGGGACTGCAACGATCTTGGGAGCATAATCCGTGTGAACGACGAGTAGCTTCGACGCCGCCCGGGGAAGTCCACGCATTTCGAACCTCCCTTCGGAATCGGTCGTCGCCTGTCGCCTTTCGACTCGTCGGGGGGGCGTAAATGCTGACTCTGGCTCCCTCGACCGGGACCATGAATGTGTCCACGACGAGACCGTGAACCGTGCGCCCG
>JALUUK010000456.1 GCA_027021395.1 Acidobacteriota bacterium | reverse complement strand
CGATCCATGCTCACCCCCTCCGAGACTCCCCTCCCGATAACCTCGAGCGTTGGATACGTATTCTGCAACACCGTGTTCGATGCGGCGCCTCATCGCCTCGTCGACTTCACCGCGTACTTTCGCCGGAACTCCCGCGCAGATCGCCCCGGGTGGAACGTCGAATCCCTCGCGGACGACGGCCCCGGCGGCGACGAGTGCTCCACGTCCGATGCGGGCTCCGCTGAGCACCACCGCGCCCATCCCGATCAGGCAGTCGTCTTCGAGCACGGCTCCGTGTATGACCGCTCGGTGCCCCACGGTCACACGATCTCCGATGATCACGGGGTAGGAAACATCGACGTGGATGATCGTCCCGTCTTGTATGTTGGTTTGCCGGCCGATGGTGATCGGCTCGAGATCGCCACGCAAAACACTTTGATACCAGACGCTCGACTCTTCGTTCAAGGCCACCTTGCCCACGAGAATCGCTCCCGGTGCAACGAAGACCGAAGGGTGCAGAGACAAATCGGTCGCGTGAACGTCAGAGGACATGGCCAACTCCAAGAGAAAGGGTGGGACTCTACCCCGGATCGTTCGTTTCTGCAGGCGGAACCCGCAGCTCCGGGCGCTTGCCGGGTTTGCGGGAAAAACCGGTCAGCGTCAATCGTGTCGTTCCGGGAAGGCCTTTGACTTTTCCTGATATCTCCACCAATGCGCCGGTGTATTTTTCGATCCAAATCCTGATCCGTCCTTGCATACCGAGAAAGGCGCCGCCATCACCATCCTTTTGAACGTCGAGCGCCACGACCTGCAAGCGACGATGACTTCTCTTTCCGGTGTCGTAGTCGGTCAGATGCAAGGTCATCTCGCGCGTAAGATCTCGCCGAAGATTGAGCACCAAGACTTCGCTGTTACCGAGAAGGAGCACATCCTTGCTGCTCATCTCACCGAGCATCGCCAGCAGGCTCCACGTGTCGAGCGCGTCGAGCACCTCCTCCGTCGAAGGCAAGGTGTAGGTCTTCTTGCTGCGGACGGTCCACAAAGAGGGGTCGAGTTTCGGCTTCTCCCGACGTTTCTTAAACGCTGGAACGTCGTAGCGAATGATCTCGACCCGTCCATCCGCATCGAGGCGACCGAGGCGCGCTTTTCTGCCGGGCGACCATTCGAGCCACTGCTGCGTGCGGTACACCCCGACTTCGGATCGATCGACGAAAGCATAGGCCCATTCCGTGCGGGACTTGCCCAACGCGCGGTAGCCCGTTTCGATGCGATGAACGGCGATATCCCGGCCCTCGCCCGCCGGCCAACGCTCGATGACCGCCTTGCCCGAAGCGACCCAGAAACGTCTTCCCTCGAGCTGCAGCCTGCGCCAGCCGTCGAGCGGCCCATCCGCTGCGGGGGAGGAAGGCACGACGCCCAAGAGCGCCGCCAAAACGGCGCAGCATGCGCCAAAATGCGTCGCTGCCCTCGACAAAATTCGTCTAGCCATTGCAATCTCCGAAGAACTTCCGTCACCTGAGATCATGCGCGAGCGAAAACTCGCCGCCGAGACGCCGGCCAAGAAACCCTGACCGGAGTCGTTTCGATACGCGTTTTTTCTACCGCACAGAGTCCTAGTCTAAATTTGTTGCAATCTCCTTGCCGGAGCACTGTAGAATCTCGCCCATGACACGAGCCAAGACCATCGCCTGGGAGGCACCGGCCGGGTATCTCGACGCCGATGCCGTACGCGTGACCGAGCGGCTTCGTGCCGCGGGGCACGAAGCTTATCTGGTGGGAGGCTGCGTGCGCGACCTCCTCTTCGGCCTCAAACCGAAGGATTTCGACCTGGTCACTTCAGCGCATCCCAATCAGATTCGGCGGACCTTTCGCAATTGTCGGATCATCGGGCGCAGATTCCGGCTCGCGCATGTCTACTTTCGCGACAAGATCCTGGAGGTGGCGACCTTTCGCGCTCCCTCCGAGCCCCAATCTCCAGCCGAGGACGAATCCGAAGGTCTGCTGATCCGCGACGACAATGTCTTCGGCACCGCCGAGCAGGATGCGGTCCGCAGGGATTTCACATTCAACGCGCTCTTTTACGATACGGAGCGCAAGGAAATCATCGACTACGT
>JALUUK010000455.1 GCA_027021395.1 Acidobacteriota bacterium | reverse complement strand
GACCTCCAAAGTCTTGCAGTGACAGGAAGAAGTGGCTCATGCCGCGCTCGTATGTAGTTGATTGACAGGGACTTGGCGCACGCTGAGCAGCGCGCCGATGATGGAGCGTCCGCGGTTGGTGACCTGGTAGCGATGGGTGTGGGGAATCTTCTTGATGAGGCCATGGGCACGTAGCAGTCGGAGCAGGCGCGTGGTTCGGGCACTGCGTGCTCGCTTTGCCTTGGTGTCGCGGGGAGGATCGCCGAAGAGGTCCTGGGCGATGTCTCGGTTCTGGAATCCGTTGACGGTGAACTCCCCGCGGTTGACGGCTTGTAGTAACGCGAGATCCTTGGGGTCGAGGGGGCGAAGCGGGCGCATACGTTGATTCCCGAGGCGAGCAGGTTTCCCGATCTGGGCGAGCAGCTGGCCAAGGGGGGTCGAGGTGTCGGCGGCGGCGAGCGCATCGAGATAGCGTTCGTTTGCGGCATGGGAGACCTTGGTGCGTCGATGGAGATCAGCGATCCCCTTGCGCATGGGCTGCCAGCTCATGGCCCCATCTTCGTCGCCTTGCTTCGTTCGGTAGACCTTGAATTGGCACGGATCGTTGATCGTGGTCTCCACGCGCAGGATGCTGCCCTGTTTGTCGTAGACCTTGATCGAGTTGTGGCGGACCCGGTGCTTGACCCTGACTCCCTCCGGCCGGTCCTTGAAGTCACTGACGATTTCGCCGCGGAAGGCATTCGGCACCTTCTTGCCGAGGAAACGCATGACGTCGGGACTGGAGAAGTGGGTGATCCCGTAGTTCACGAGGGCGGGGTAGATCGCCGCGAGATCCTGGGAGGTTTCGAACATCACATCGGTTGCCCATTCCGACTGATGGACGCTCCAGTAGTAGTCGAGCGTAGGGTCCCCGAGGATTTCGCAACGAGAGGGGAAGACGGCGTCGGCAATACGGTCGAGGGTCTCGGGCCAACAGATCGTCAGTTGCTCGTCCATCAGCTTCTGGGCTCGGCTGACGCTCTCGATCCAGGGGAAGCAGTTCTCGCGGCGGACGTGCTCGAGCTCCATGCGCCGCATCTGACCGGCGAGCCACTCGCGCCCGTTGACGCATACCTGGATCGAGAAGGGAAACCAGGTCTGGATACGCGCGCTACAGAAACCGAAGCGGGGGTCGATGAAATAGTGGTAGAGGTGCATGCACTTGCCGAACTTCTTCTGAATCTCCAGCTTCTTGGTGCCACGGTTGCGATGGATCTCGAACGTCGTACACGGCTCGACGGTGGAGAGGATGCAGATCAGTCCTGTCTCGACGGGATTCTCCGCCAGGACCTTGCGGGCGATCCCTTCCTTGCTCGTCCTCGCCGACGGCAGGTAGATCTGGGGGCGCCCCGCGATGTCCGCCAGATTGAGCGACGCCAGCTTGAGCCGAGCGCTCGATCGGCGGACGAACTCACCGAAGTCCTTCAATAGCACCCCTCTGCGCATGAGGAAGGAGCGGAACCCGCCCACGTATGCGAGCGGCCGGAGCGTGCCGCGCAGGACCAGGCGATCGAAACCGCTGAGAACTCCGGTGATCTTCTCGGCGTGGCGGGCTATAAACGACTTCACGGCGCGTTCCTCCTTCGTTGGGCGTTGTAGTGAGCACCCAACGTATACCAGGAGGCGCGCCGTGTTCCCTTTCAGCTTTGGTTGCGGCTACGCCGCGCTGTGCCCTGGTCAGCTTGCCAAGGATGGTGGTCTCGCCGCTCCGAGAGCGTGCGCCGTCAAGCGCCAGAGATCCGTGAAAGCGTAGCTGGTCGGAAGATGGAAGACGATGCGGCGGACCGACTCGGTGATCCGCGCGCTCACCTTCATAAGCGTTGTCCTCAAGCGCCCGACCTGCGCTCGCCTCAGCTTCGTCCTACGCAGCCTCCAGCGGAGCTCCTGAAACAGGAGATAGGCCGCCGCCGCCATCGACACTCGTATTTGGTTTGCAACGAAGCTCGTGCAGCTCGTGCGATCGATGTGAAGGTCGTGCTTCAGCTCCTTGATTCGGTTCTCCGCGTCGCCGCGGCCGCAATAGATCTCGTATACTCTCTCCGGCTTGTGGCGCAGGTTCGTCACGACGAAGCGCGG
>JALUUK010000454.1 GCA_027021395.1 Acidobacteriota bacterium | reverse complement strand
CCCGCCCTACAGGGCCGTGTGGATCTCGGGCAAGGGGGACAGATCTCTTTCCGTGGGCAAGACTACGAGATCATCGACGGCGAACTCGTCTTCGACGAGATCCGCGGCGAGTCCGCGCGCTTTCGCATACGTGCGACGACCCGCGTCCGAGACTATCAAATTCAACTCGACCTCGAGGCATCGAGCGATCGCCTCGACTACCAACTGACCTCGGCTCCTTCCTTGCCGCGAGCGGATATTCTTTCGCTCTTGCTGACGGGGCAAACGCTGGCCGAGATGCAGTCGCGCGGTCAAACCGGTGTCGAGTCCGACCTCGCGGCGGCCTACTTCGGTTCACAGATCGGCGAGTTGCTGCTCGCCGGTACGGCACGCCGCATGTTGGGTCTGTCGCGTTTCGAGATCTCGCCGTCGACCGTCGGCCCGGATGCCGACCCGACCGCACGCGTGACGCTCGGCCGCCGACTCGACGACCGGACCTTCGTGCTCTACTCGCGCGACCTGTCGGGCCGAGGACGCGACGTCTATCGCCTCGAACGAGAATTGAGCCATTCTTGGCGTATCGTCGCCGGGCGGGAGATTCTCGGCGGCGTCGGTGCGGATCTTCGCTGGTTGCGCCGACTCGATTCCACCGGACAGCCGCAGCAGGCCGCTGTGGGCGAGAGCAAACGACTAGGAGAATTGGAGGTGCGGGGGCTTCCGGCGGGAATGACGGTCAATGCGCGGCAACTCGGTCTCCAAGGGCATCGCCCGCTTTCTCGCGCACGGATCGTCGAAGCGCACGAGGCGCTGCGGCGTCGACTGGTCGAGAAGGGCTATCTCGAAGCTCAGCTTCGTCACGACCCCATCGACTTCGATTCGGAAGAGCACGAAAGCGACCTCGTCTTCTCGGTGGATCCCGGCCCGCGCTGGGAGATGCTCTTCGGAGGACCATCCTCGGCGGCGCGAATGGTGCGGGAAACCGTTCTCGATCTGTGGGCGGTGACTTGGTTTCGTCCGACGCGGCTGCGCGAAGCGGAGCGAGTTCTCAAAGAGGCCCTTGCGGATGATGGATTCGCAGCAGCCTCCATCGAGGTGCATCGCGACCCGTCGGCTGCTCGGCGCTTGATCTTCAAGGTCGATCCCGGGCCGAAGTTGCGTGTGCGCGAGGTCGACGTGGAAGGTGTGCGCACTTTGGACCCAAAGGAAGTGCGCGATCAGATCCTTTCTCAGCCGGGGGGGTGGTTCGGTGGACATCGCACGCTCTATCGTCCGCGCTTGGTGAGCGAAGACGCAGAGGCGATTCGGACGCTCTACGAATCGAAGGGCTATCTCGACGCGGTGGTCGAAACGCGCACGCGCTTTACCGGCGACGGCAGCGCGGTGACCTTGGTCTTTCAAGTCGACGAAGGAAAACCCTATCGCATCGCCGGCGTTCGTGTCGTCGGCGATTGGCCCGAGAGCCTAGGGCATGCGACCGAAGTGATCGAGATCGGAAATGGTGATCTCTTCGTTCCGAGCGAGGTGCGACGTGAAGAACGACGCCTTCGCGACATTCTCGACCGCGCCGGATATCAGGAGGCCCGCGTGCGCTTGCGCGTGGAGGTGGGAGACGGCGACGTGGTGGTCGTCTTCCGCGTGCACGCCGGTCGCTCGCTG
>JALUUK010000453.1 GCA_027021395.1 Acidobacteriota bacterium | reverse complement strand
GTCGCGTCCGACCGTTCGGATCATGGGGTCCGGTGCGAGAGCTGTGTCGAATGCAACCTGAACGAAGAGAAGTTCTCTACTCGCTCGTCGCCGTGCTCGGAGTTCCAGCCTTGATCTACGGACTGCTTTTTGCGGTCGGCGCCTACCTGCTCGGTCACCCCGGCCGGGCTCCGGCTTATCTGCTGCTTGCCGGGGTAGGAGCCTTTCTCTCGTACCTATACCTACGGCGGCATGAAAGACTCGGCGACGACGAGCCCACCACGAAGTGACGCCGACTTCGGAAGACCGCGATTTGCCTGCACGGCCTGCCGCGATGCGAGGGGGCGTGCTATTTTCTGCTTCCTGATCATCGTTGCGTGAACATCGCCGGAGTACGCCTTACGTCCGGCGATGCTCCGGATCGGGAGGATCTGTGCGCTTCCTGAAGTCTTTGTTGTTTACGACATTGATGTTCGTTTCGATCCCCCCTTTTGCCGTGGCCGTCGTGCTTGCATTGCCTCTCGAACGCAAAGTCGGCTATGTGATCGCGGCATCGTGGGCTCGATTCGTCTTGATGCTTTTGCGCGTCATCGTCGGCCTGCGATACCAAGTCGAGGGAACGGAGAACATCCCGAAACGGAACACCGTCGTCTTGTGGAAACATCAGTCGACTTTCGAAACTTTGGTGCAGCTCTTGCTCATCCCCCAACAATCTTGGGTACTCAAGCGCGAGTTGCTTTGGATCCCATTCTTCGGGTGGGGACTCAAGGCGCTCAGTCCCATCGCAATCGACCGCAACGCCGGCCGATCGGCGGTCGAACAGGTCATCGAGCAAGGCTCGCGACGCCTTGCGGAAGGACTTTGGATCAACATCTTTCCCGAAGGCACACGCATGGCTCCCGGCAGCACGAGACGGTACGGGCTCAGCGGTGTTCTGCTCGCTCAGGCGAACGACCGCTCTGTCTTGCCGGTCGCACACAACGCTGGAGAATTCTGGCCGCGAAGGGGATGGATGAAAAAACCGGGAGTCGTGCGAATCCGCTTCGGCCCGCTGGTCGAAACAGCAGGGCGGGAAGCCCGTGAGGTCAATCGCGAAGTTCAAGCCTGGATCGAGAGCACGGTCAAAGAACTCGGCCCGCGGGGAGGGTGCAGCGAACGCCAGGATCGCGCAAACGCGACCGTCTGAATCTAAGTCACGGCATTGCAACCTGTTACAGCCCTTCTCGTGACGCTGACGGCAAGATTCGGCTCGCTTTCCGGCTCCGAAGAGCGGAAGAGGGCTCGCTCCTAGGCGCGAAGGGCTCTGGAAAGTGTGGGAGAATGTCGGGGTAGATCGTGCGAGAGGACTACGTGCCCGATATGAACGAGCAATCGACTCCGGACTCCGTCGGCCGACGGATCTGGATTCCCGGAGCCGCGACGGCAGCCAATATCGCTGCGGGATTTGCTTCGATGCTGATGGCCGCCGAGGGGCGTTTCGATGCCGCGGCCTACCTGCTCGTGCTGGCCATGCTGCTCGATGCGCTCGACGGGCGCCTCGCGCGTTGGCTGCGTGCGACCAGCGTTTTCGGAAAACATCTCGACTCGTTCAGTGACGTGCTCAGCTTCGGTGCAGCCCCGGCGTTCCTGATCTACCTCGCTTCCATGCGCACCCTGCAAGGCTGGGGCCTTGCGGCTGCACTGATCTACTTGCTTGCCGGTGTTTTTCGGCTGGCGCGCTACAACATCACCGCCAGCGCCCACGACAAAGGCCGACGCACGCAAGGAATGCCCATTCCGATTGCCGCGAGCTACCTAGTGGCCGCCGTATTGCTCCGTGACTCGCTCCTACCGCTCGCCGCCGTGATCATCGTCGTCGGCATGGGCGTCTTGATGACTTCGCGCTGGCCGATGCCTGAATTGCGGGGTCGCAGCTTGGTGACGTGGATGCTCTTGGTCGGACTCGCCAACTATATGCTGTTTCTCGCCCGACCGAGTTGGGGCACCTTCGCTTGGTGGACCGCCTGGAATGCCCTGATCCTCATCGCTTCTCTCGCCGAAGACCGCCGAACCGCCCGCCTCTTCCCTCAACCCTAGGCCGCGAATCCGGAAGCTCGGTGCCCGTCTCTACTGCTCGCGGCGATCGAGG
>JALUUK010000452.1 GCA_027021395.1 Acidobacteriota bacterium | reverse complement strand
TGGAGCACGGGCGGGCAGACGCTGGCCGGACCGGCGCTGGGCGGGGCTGCTGAAGCCTTCGATGCGCCAGCGCCATCGAGCGGGCGAGAAGGTCTTCGTCGACTATTCCGGTAAGAGGGCCTTGGTCACAGACGACCGCACGGGGGAAGTGACAGAGGTCGAGGTCTTCGTGGGCGTGCTGGGGGCGAGTTCATATGCCTATGCCGAGGCTTGTCCGTCCCAGGATCTGCCCTCTTGGGTCGGAGTTCATGCGTCAGGACTGCGGCTACTCGGCGGATGCTCAGATTTCTACGGTTTCAGATGATCGGTAACAGTATTATCCTTCCCACGATCTGGAACGGGTCGAGCGGCTGGCTTGACTTGACCCGATGCGCTCAAATGATGAGATAGGAAGGAAGTTCCTCCGGCGCACGTCCGGAACTCGTGTTCGACGACCGGCGACAGCTCTTGCAGATCCGATAGAAGGCCACCTCGTCTTCTTCCCCTAGGTACGCACTCAGGCGTTCCAGCAACGAAAGCGCCATTCGTCGCGGCGCATAGACCTCGAACACGGAGTCCTGCACGCGCCGTCCGACCGTCTTCAACAACCGGGCCGCGCGAGAGCGCAACTTGTCGTCACCGATGTCATAACAGACCAAGTAGAAATCAAGTCCCGGCATGGCTCTTCCCTCCTTTCATGTGAGATATCGCCAAATGTTGTGTTGTGGACATCTGATCAGGCGTCCTCTTTCTCGTTACCGTCGACGAATGCTACTCCGTCGATGACATCGGCGATCAGTTGATAGCCGTTGAACGTTCTCCACTTCTTCTGGGCTGCGACGGCAAGCATGGAAGTGTCTCACGATCGTTGACAGGCTCCACCCTGCACGTTGGTGTAGCGTTCTTTCTGTAAATTCCCCTCAGGTGGTCGCGTGAGAGCACTTAGCTTTTGCTCCTTCCCGGTTCATTCCGAAAGCGTGTCGGCGAGCGTAGCAAGCCGGCTCGGTTTCGGAATGAACCGGCGCGTCCGATCCCGGAGGGACTTGAACTGGCGGGCCACTTCCGCTCTTCTTGTAGGTGAGAAAACCAACCAAGAGGAGAAGGTCATGACCCACCAGAAAGATTATTCTACCGCGTGGCAGCAAGTATTGAACATCCTCGTCGAAAACGGTCTGGATGAGTTGGGCGAGGCGATGGGGATCGTGCTCAACACCGCGATGAAGCTCGAGCGCGACCGATTTCTTGGCGCCGGCCCGTACGTGCGCACAGAGCGTCGTCGCGGTCACGCCAACGGCTTCAAACCGAAGAAGTTGAAGACCCGTGTCGGCGAGCTGGACTTGGCGATTCCTCAGGTGCGGAATCTCCCCGAGGGATCGAGCGGGTATTACCCAAGCAGCCTCGAGCGAGGCATGCGCTCGGAACGAGCTCTTTGCTGCGCGCTTGGCGAGATGTACGTGCAAGGCGTATCGACACGTAAGGTGGCTCGCATCACCGAGAAACTGTGCGGCTTCGATGTGACATCATCGCAGGTTTCCAGGGCGACCGCCCAGCTCGACGAGGAACTGGCGGCTTGGAGAGAGCGGTCGCTGGGAGAGACACCCTACCTGATTCTCGACGCCAGGTACGAGAAGGTGCGCCACGCCGGTAAGGTGCTCAGCTGCGCGATCTTGATTGCTTTGGGCGTCACGGCGGCAGGCAAGCGCTCTGTGCTGGGTGTCAGTGTTTCCCTGTCGGAAGCGGAGGTGCACTGGAGGGCATTTCTTGCCTCGTTGAAGGAGCGCGGTCTCCGAGGCGTTCGATTCATCGTCAGCGATGACCATGCGGGCTTGAGATCGGCTCGAGAAGCAGAATTCACGGCCGTTCCCTGGCAACGCTGCCGATTCCATCTTCAACGAAACGCAGTGGCCTACATCCCCAAAGCCTCCATGCGCAAGGAGGTCGCTCGCGTGCTGCGCTCGATCTTTCAAGCGGATACAAGGACACAAGCCGATGAGAGGCTGGAGGCGGCTGTTTCCGCCTACTCCGAGACGGCACCGCGTCTGGCCGAATGGATGGAAGAAGCGATTCCGGAAGGCTTGACCGTCCTTGATCTGCCCGAGCCTCACCGCAGGAGGCTCCGGACAACCCATGGCCTTGAACG
>JALUUK010000451.1 GCA_027021395.1 Acidobacteriota bacterium | reverse complement strand
CGGAGCGACGTGTGGGTCGAACATGACGGCGGTCATGTGACGCTACGAGGCACGGTGCGCAGCTTCTTCCACAAGCAAATGGCGCAGGAGACGGTACGTCGCATCGACGGCGTCTCGCGCATCGACAATCGCCTCGAAGTGGTCCACCGAACGGTCTAATCCGCCGACTTCAATATCTCGGCCGCCAGGTCGATCACGTCCGGCTCCGCCAAGAGCAACGTCTGATCGATGACCACCGTTTGCTCGGCCGCACGCGCTGCGTTCTCCAGCGAGCTCGCCTTGCGGCATCGCTTGTCGCTGCGGCGATGGAATCCGCGGAATCCCTCGCCGATCGGGATCCCTCGCCCACGCATCGCTTCGATGTACGCCTCGCGCGACATCCCGCCCGCTCGCTCGGGATGATAGAAAAAACCCAACTTGTAAAAGGCGGGCTCGAAGTACGCCTCAAAGTCGGCCTGGGGTTGCAGCGGGGCGCTCGAACCGAGCCGCTCGATCAATTGCCGAGCTCGCTCCAGCCGCACGCCGTGCCGCCGGTCGAAGCCTTCCCACTGCGCCGACACGGCAGCCGCCTGCAACTCGCTCAATGCGAACGCGTCATTGCCCCGCTCGCAAAAGACCGTGATCCGCTGAGCCACCGACTCGTCCATCATGAGCACCGCGCCGCCACGGCCGGCCGTGAGCAACTTGCTGCCGCCGAAACTGAGGACGCAGAGCTCGCCCCACGAACCGACCGGCATCCCCTCCACGATGCCGCCGGGCGCCTGGCAGACGTCCTCGATCAGATAAAAGCACTCGCTGCGCGTCCAGTCGGCGATGTCGGCGACCGGTGCCATATCGCCGTGCAGATGCGATACGAGCACCGCCTTGGTGGCACTCGTCGTAGCCGCCTCCAGATCGTCGACGTGCATGGTCCATCGGTCGGGACGCACGTCGACCAGCACCGGGCGGGCCCCCACCTGCTCGATCGCGCGGAAATTGCCGGGATAGTCGTAGGCACTGATGAGCACTTCGTCGCCCGCTTCGAGCCCGACGCCGCGCAGCGCGATCTCGACGCCGATCGTGCCGGAACAACAGAGCTGCGCGTGCTCCTGGTGGTGGCGGTCCATCAACTCCATCGCCAGGTCGTGCGACCACTCCGCGGAGTACCTGCCCCACGATCCATCCTCGAGTGCGGCGTGGATCGACTCGCTGATCGACTCGTCGGCCGGAGGCCAGAGCGGAATCTGATCGGGAATCAACATCTTCGTCATCGTATTTCATCCTGTATCTGCGAGAAGCAACAAGTCACGAAATCGGCGTTCGATCCGTTCCCTCAATCGACTCCAATCGGAGCCGGCGAGTTCCGGATCGGCGGCCAACACTTCTTGTGCGTCGCGGCGCGCCTGTTCCAGCACCTCCTGATCTCGAACAAGATCCGCGACACGGAGCGGCGTCTGGCCGTGTTGGCGCGTTCCGAGCAGTTCGCCCGGACCGCGCAAACGAAAGTCGACCTCCGCCAACTCGAAACCGTCCTGCGTCCCAATCAGTGCTTCGATGCGCTCCCGGGATGCCGCCGTCGCCGGCTCGGCGAAGAGCGCCACGAACCCGGGATGCTTCCCCCGACCGACGCGCCCCCGAAGCTGATGAAGCTGCGCCAAACCGAACTGCTCCGCATGCTCGATCGTCAGCGTCACCGCATTGGGCACGTCGATCCCGACCTCGATGACCGACGTCGCCACCAGGACATGGACCGTCCCCTGGCTGAAGTCGACCATCACGCGGTCCTTCTCCGCGGGAGAAAGCCGTCCGTGCAACAGCCCCACGCGGAATCCAGAAAAGATGCTTCGCTGCAGCCGTTCAGCGAGCTGCACGGCGCCGTGCAATCCCTGCTCATCGTCCGAGTCGACACGGGGCGATACGACGATCGCCTGCCGCCCCTGAGCCAGCTTGCGGCGCACGAACTGCCACCAGCGCTCCCGCCGCTGCTCGCTCACCCAGTACGTCTGCACCGGCTGCCGCCCCGGCGGGAACTCCCGCAACACGCTGACGTCCAGGTCGCCGTAGAGCGCGAGCGCCACGGTGCGCGGGATCGGCGTGGCGGTCATCACCAGATAGTGCGGATGGCGGTCGTCTCGCTGCAG
>JALUUK010000450.1 GCA_027021395.1 Acidobacteriota bacterium | reverse complement strand
TAGGGGTGGTGTTCAGGCTTCGGTCGCATGAGCGGGATACTGCGGGTGTTACGGCCTTGTCGGAGGTTGGCGATCGAGGCAGGCAGCGAGGCTTCGATCGTGGCTGCGGGCGGTGCGATACAGGGTCGGAGGCCTGTGACGCTCTGAGGCGTGACCGAGTTTGCAAGGGGCTGCGCTGATCCGTGTGTATCCGTGCCGGTGTTTTTGCTGGTGGCGGGTTTTTTTGTGTCGCATTTGCACTGTGTGTGCCTATACAGGGTGACGGCCCGTTTCAGGAAGACGTACGAGTCAGCCTGAACGGGGTCATGTAACTCACCCTTGTATGGAGATAGAACCATGAAGAAGCGAATCGTCGTGTACCTGTCCCAGGAGAATATCGAGCTTATGGGCGAGTGCGACAAGCCAAGCCGGCGTATCAACGAGATGCTGCAGCGCTATGGCGAGCTCTGCCGACGCAATCTCCCGTCGTCACTGACCACGAAGGAATGGCTCACCGCGATGGCGGCCCTGCGTGACTATGTGGCGAACCCGGGGGTTGATGATCCCATCCGGTACCTGTGGGCGGCGGTGGCGGACTACCCGGATATGGCGAAGTGTCTCGAAGGTGATCCAGATTCCCTGATATGCAAGCTGCGTGAGCTTCCCTATAGCGGGCAGGTTGCGGTGTATGAGGCGGCGATGTCCTTCCATGAGCATGAGGACTTGCCGGATGAGGAGGCGCTACGTCGATTGGGTCTGAGGAGGTGCTGCACCTGTTTGAGCTGGCACAGGTGCAAATGACTTCCTCGCCGGGCAAGGAAGTACGAGTGATGAGACGAAATCTGATGCGGTCGGTCATTGGCGCGGTCACGCGGAGTGCGGATGGTCGCATCATGGCGGATTTCAGCGACAGCGTTCGCTGTCGGGGCCTGGCCGTCACCCCCCGGCAACGCGAGTCGATCGTCCAGTACAACGACATCTCCACTTCGCTCAAGGGCGGCCTCGGCCGAGAACACGACACGCCGTACTCAACACGAGGCACGGACCAGCATGAACGCCAATGCGCTGTGCATAGGCCGAGTATTGCTACGTCGGCCGGAACGGCGCTGTCCTGCGCCGCAGGGATGGAGTCGGCCCGTGAGGCAGAGGGCCGGGCGCAGATCGGTTGCGTTGTCCAGCACTGGCGCTGGAGCTGGGATCAGTTTCGTGGTGAGTGGCAGCAACCCGATTGGGGCGCTCATTAGGTGGTGGCGTCAGCCTACTCGCGGGTTCCTTTAACGACACCTGTACCCGGACCCGCGCACAATGGACCCGTTGCTGTCGTCCATGTATGCCCAGACGACGTGCGTCGCACCCATTCTGGAGGCCAGGGACAACGCGCCGGCCTTCGCGTTCAGGAAAGTGTCGTCTCCTTGGATGAAACGCTCCAGCCCAAGGCTTTGGCAGTCACATCGCGCCATCGAGTTACGTGCCATATACCTCATCATGATACTAAAGTAATTTGAGAATCTAAGCCATCATCCGCAGGTACTGCTCGACCTTGTCGAACACCTCGTTGAGGGCGCGCTTGCCCTTTCCCCAGTCGAACATCTGGCCGCTGATCTCGGAGGAACCAATGATGCGCACTTGGCTCGGCCCATTGTCGATGATCTCGAACCGCAGCGTACCTCCAAGCGAGAAGATGTCCTTTGGCAGCCGAGCCTCGATCACCGAGCCACGCTTGGTGTCGAAGATCGCAGCCAGATCTCGATTAAGACTAGCCAGTACTAGGGCTACGGCGCGCACCACATCGGCGTACGCGTAGGTATAAGACTTCTCGACCTGTTTCTTGCTCTTGATATGCAGGCTCTTGCCGAGCGCCTCGCCGGCCTTCATTGCCAAATTGAACATCTCGGCGGGCATGCCCGTGATCGGGGCAAGAGACTTGGCGATGTCCTCGTCGGTGGCGCCGGGCTTTGCACCCTCACCCTCCAGCCCCTCCCGGGAGAAGATCTCTCGCACCGAAGGCCGCGTGGTAGTTTGCTGAGACATGGCTACACCTCTTCTGCGACGCGCAGTTACTGCGCGAATCAGTTCATGGTCAAATCGTAGCAGAGCTCTTATCAGGCAGTGAATGGCGGAGTAGACACCTGTGACGGGATGCGTTCATGACA
>JALUUK010000449.1 GCA_027021395.1 Acidobacteriota bacterium | reverse complement strand
CCTGCTGACCACGATGGAACACCACGCCAACATCGTCCCCTGGCAGATGGTCGCCGAAGCGAAGGACGCGAAGATCAAGGTCATTCCCATCGATGATCGCGGCGATTTGATCCTCGACGATATCGAAAACCTGCTTTCCGAACGCACGCGCATCCTTGCCGTGACGCATACCTCCAACGCCATCGGTACGGTCAACCCGGTCGAGGAAATCATCGCTCTCGCGCACGCGCGCGGCGTTCCCGTCCTGATCGACGCCGCGCAGGGCGTGCCTCATACCAAGATCGACGTCGGCCGGCTCGATTGCGATTTCCTCGCCTTCTCCGGGCACAAGATGTACGGCCCCACCGGCATCGGCGCGCTCTACGGCAAGGCGGAGCACCTCGAGCAGATGCCCCCCTACCAGGGCGGCGGAGATATGATTTACGAGGTCACCTTCGAAAAAACGACTTTCAACGAGATTCCCTACAAATTCGAGGCGGGCACGCCGCCGATCGAAGGAGCCGTGGGACTCAGTGCCGCCATCGACTACCTCGATGCACTGGGGTGGGACGAAATCGCCCGTGTCGAATCTCGCCTCCTCGCTCTAGCCGGCGAGAAGATCGAGACCGTCCCCGGAGTGCGCGCCATCGGCACCGCGCGCCGCAAGGCGGGAGTGCTGTCCTTCGTCGTCGACGGCATTCATCCCCACGATGTCGGTACCGTCGTCGATCGGCAGGGAGTGGCCATCCGGGTCGGCCATCACTGCGCTCAACCCGTCATGGACCGCTACGGTCTTCCCGCAACGTGCAGGGCCTCTTTTGCCTTTTACAACACGGACGAAGATATCGACGCGCTCGTTCAAGCACTCCGGGCGGCGGTGGAGCTTTTTTGCTGATGTCGGAGCTACGCGATCTCTACCAAGAAGTCATTCTCGACCACGGGCGGCACCCACGAAACAATCAAGCCGTCGACCCGGAAACGGTGCACGCCCACGGCCACAATCCACTTTGCGGCGACCGGCTGCGCCTCTCCATCAGGCTCGACCCCGACGGCAAGATCGAGAAGATTGGTTTCACGGGCTCGGGATGCGCGATCTCCACGGCTTCGGCGTCGATTCTCACGCAAGTCGTGGAAGGACTCGGACGCGAAGAAGTCGAAGCATTGTTCAAGAAGTTCCAAGACCTCGTCACTTCGGACATCGAAACCCCGGTGCCGGACGACCCCGCGTTGGGAAAGCTCCTCGTCTTCGCCGGCGTTCGTGAATTCCCCGTTCGAATCAAGTGTGCCACCCTTGCATGGCACACCCTTCACTCGGCACTTGAGGGCGATTCCGCTCGTCCGGCGACCACCGAGTAGGCTATCGGCACATGACAACCGACACGTCCACCGACATCGATCGACCAGCCGAAGAACAAACGCTCAAGGAGCGTGTGATCGAAATGCTTCGCACGGTCTACGATCCCGAGATTCCAGTCGATATCTACGAACTCGGTCTGATCTACAAAGTCGAGGTCGCCGAAGACGGCGCCACGGCGATCGAAATGACGCTCACTTCTCCGGCGTGCCCGGTCGCCGGCACCCTGCCCCCGGAAGTCGAAGGCAAGGTGCTAGCCGTACCCGGCGTCACCGGATGTCACGTCGAGTTGGTCTGGGATCCGCCATGGTCTCCCGACCGGATGTCCGAGGCCGCCAAGCTCGAACTGGGGTTTTTCTAACCCCATATGCTCGGCGGGTCGCGGCCGTCCCCCGTCGATTGCCGAAGGTCCCGTGATTGGCTACCCTGTGCCGGTCTTTCGTCTCGCTCCGCACGACCGCTCGTTGCTGCAGAATCTCGGCTCGACCGAAGCATACGGCGATGTCGGGCCGTCGCGAACACCGAGGAATCGCAATGCCCGCTGGCACGAAACGCCTCTCCCACTTGGCCCCGGTCGACCGTTTCGTCGATCGCCACAATGGCCCCCGCCAAGCCGACGTCGATGCGATGCTCGGGGAACTCGGTCTCGACTCATTGGATGAGCTGATCTCGCAGACCGTACCGCAGGCGATCGTTACGAAGACGGCGCCCCGTCTGCCCGAGGCGATGACCGAGCGTCAGGTGCTCGAGCATTTGCGAAAGATGGCTGGAAAAAACGAAGTGTGGCGCTCTTTCATCGG
>JALUUK010000448.1 GCA_027021395.1 Acidobacteriota bacterium | reverse complement strand
GATATTTCCGCCTGGGATCGGCGGCCGGAGCCTATCGCCTAGCCGGTACGGAATCAAGACCCCCCATGAGCCTGTGTCATTGACATGGGGAAATGTGGAACACGAGGAAGAATGTCGGCGCATCATACGCCTAGCCGATGCCTGGTAGCGCATTGATCGGTAGACTCCCAGGGTGAATCGACCCTCGCTGAAACATGTTCTTCTTCTTTGTGCCGCACTGTTCTTCGGAACATGGATGGCCTACGGGGTCATCGCGAATTTCTTGTTGACGAGCGGAATCCTCGAAACGACGATCTCCCGTCATCCCGACCGAATTCGCCTCACGTGGGATAGAGCTTGGACGGTTTTTCCGGGTCATCTACGAATCACCGGATTTTCGATGATCGGCCAGACTCCGAGGTGGCAATACAAATTGGCCATCGATCGAGGACGCTTACAGATCGGCCTTCGGGATCTCCTCGCTCGGCGATTCAGCGCGAAGTACGTCAAAGTCGATCATCTCGTGCTGCATATGCGTCGCCAGAGAATTCCCGGCGAAGCGAACGACTCCAATCGAAACTTCGAGGCACCATTGCCCGAGTTACCGGCACTTCGTCCCGATCCGAGCCTGCTGACCATGGAGACGCCGAGTCGGCCGCCGTGGCAGGTCATACTGGAACAGATTGAAGTCGAGACGGTCGAAGAGTTCTGGTGGGGTCCGTATCGCATGCGCGGCGAAGGCAGCCTGCAAGGAGCGATGAAGCTCCGAATCCATGGGCCGCTCGAAGTGCCCGAAGCCATACTACGATGGCGGAAAGTGCGGACGACCGTCGGAGAACGCATTGCCGCAACGGGCATCGTTCTCGACGTGCAAGCTCGGCTTGCGCCCGTCCTGCTTCGCGAGAATCCCGGTCTTGCGCTGATGTCTTTCCTCAGCGGAACCTCGTCCATACGCGGAGACGTCGCCGACTTCGGCTTTCTCAACGAGTATCTCCGCCGCCTTCCCGGTGCCCGCCTCCGCGGAGCGGGAGATCTCGAAGCCGCCGTCCGCTTCGACCGAGGTGCGCTGCTCGAAAACAGCCGGCTGAGTTTTCGCTCGCGCGACCTCGCCTTTCAGATGAGAGAAGTTTCGATCCGTGGCCGAGGAAACGTGACCGCTACGGTTTCCGACGGCAACGAGGAGGCGAAAACATCGACATCCACAAGCACGATGCGAGTACACCTAGATCAGATCGAGCTCGAAATCGCCGGCGAGGCGGAGCGCTTGATCTCTCCGGGATTGACCGTCGTCGCGAAAGCAGATGTGTCCGACCTTACGCAGGGATTCTCGGATCTCTCGATCGCCATTGACTTGCCCGAGTCCACGATATCCAATCTCGCGGGTCTCGGACGAGCATTCCCACGCTCGCTCCCTCTTTCCATCGACGAGAAGAGCGCTGCTTCTCTTCGTATTCACGCCAAGATGGGCGAAACATCTGCCGAGGGCGAGGTAGAGATTCGCGCGAATGATCTCAAGCTGCGCTTCGGAAATATGTCGCTACAAGCCGACGCCGTCGCCTCCGGACGAATCGGCCCCGGCTCGTCGTTTGGAGGCAAGCTGCTCTTGCCGACCTTGAATCTGAGAATCGACCGCCTCTCGACGAGAGATGGCGGCGAAGAAATGATCGAGGATTGGTGGGCCGACATACGGCTGGAACAGGCAGAGGTCGAACTGAGCAATCCACTGCACATCACAGGCGATCTTTTTGCGCGAGTACGAGATGTCTCTCCTCTGACTCGAGCACTCATACCCGCCGACGAACATCGATACTTGGTCGCACTCTTCAATACGGATGGCCTTGAAGGTTCCGCGCGATTCACGATGGAGACCTCTGCGCTGCGTCTAGAAGATCTCCGATTGTCCGGGCACGGCCTCGGCCGGCACTTTCTAGGAGGAAACGGTTTCGCCATAGAAGCTCACGCTCCGCTCCTTGACCTCGAACGAGGTTTGCAAGGCTTGGCCCTCAATCTCGAAATCGACGACCGGGTACTTCCCGGCCTCGACCGCTTCAACGAGCTGCTGCCCAAGGGAGCGGGAATACGTCTTCTCCCGGGCGGAACGAGTAGAATTCGCGGCTCTTTTCGATACGACGAGAGTAAGACCGGGGGCCGGGCGGTG
>JALUUK010000447.1 GCA_027021395.1 Acidobacteriota bacterium | reverse complement strand
CCGGCGTGCTAGATCCGCATCGTCGACGGCCCCGCCCACGATCAGATCCTCGTAGGAGGCCTTGTGTTGATGGACGATCTGTCCCCCGGTATAGACGAGGGTATCGAGAATCGGGCTCTCGAGGCCGCGATCCTCGCTCTGAACGTGGTAGACGCGTCCCTCGAAGGAAACGTCGGTATTGTATCCCGTAAGCACCCGGACAATTTCAGTCGCACTGCGGCTGAGGTCAAATCCCCGGGGCATTCCCGAAAGCACCCCGAGTGACAGCCTGCTCTTCCCGCCCGATAATCCGGAATCCTCGGGAGTCTACCGACCTCCGAAAGATCGCGAACGAAAGCACACAATCGGCCGCAGTGCCGGATTTGCACGGAAACGGAGAACCTCAGGTGATGCGCATCAGCCTCGATGAGGCCCGGGATCGATTCGGAACCGCTCATTGGGGCGCCGGGTATTTTGACGTCTCTCCCGAGGGAGATCTGCTCATCCGCCCCGGCGGGGACGGGAAAACCGCGCTGTCGCTGCCGCGGATCGTAGAGCAGTGGCGCGCCTCGGGCGGGTCGACTCCCCTCCTGCTGCGCTTTCCCCAAATCCTCGAATCGCAGTTACGGCGAATCGAAAGCGCTTTCGAACGGGCTTTCGACGAGTTCGGCTACCGCGACCACGCCTACAGCCCGGTCTTTCCGATCAAGGTCAACCAGCAACGCTTCGTGGTCGAAACCTTGCTCGGCACCGGCCGCCAAGGCGCGGGGCTCGAGGTCGGTTCGCGGGCGGAATTGCTGGCGGCCTTGTGTCTAGAGCAGATGATCGGGCGTACGCTCCTACTCAACGGCTACAAGGATGCGATCACACTCGATCTCGCGGTTCTCGCTCAGCGGATGGGCATGGATGTCACGGTGATCATCGAGAAGCACTTCGAGGTCGACCCCGTGCTGCGAGCCTTCGAACGAGCGGGATCGGGTCCGCTGCCGAAGATAGGAGTTCGCGCGAGACTCAGCGCACGCGGCTCCGGGCGCTGGTGGAAATCCTCCGGAGCCACCGCGAAGTTCGGCCTGTCTGCGCATGCCCTGCTCTTGGCGGTGGAAACCATTCGCGCACGCGGACACCTCGATCGTCTTCATTTGCTTCACTTCCACATCGGCTCGCAAGTCCCGGCCATCCGCCGCTTCAAGGTCGCCTTCAAGGAAGGGGCGCGGATCTATGCCAAACTCCGCCGAGCAGGCGTGCCGCTCGACGTTTTCGATGTAGGGGGCGGACTCGCGGTCGACTATGACGGGTCGGGCACGGCCTCCGATGCATCGATGAACTATGGGATCGAAGAGTACGCCAATGACATCGTCTACACGCTGCGCGATATCTGCCGAGAGGAAGAAGTGCCCCAACCGCGCATCATTTCGGAATCGGGCCGCGCGCTCAGCGCGCATCACGCGCTGCTCGTCGCCGATGTGATCGGTGGGATTCACGCCGACTCACCGCAAACCCGGAACGCGGAGGATGTCTCTTCAGCCGATCTCGTCGCGACGATTCATCGGCGCGAGCAATCGAGCGAAGACCCGCCAAGGGCCCTCGCCGAGCTCTTGGCCTTGCGAAAGGACTTTCAGCAAAAAACCTACCGCGAGTTCTATCACGACGCCTTGGAACTGCGCGATGAACTCGCGATGCTCTTCGATGTGGGGCTGCTCTCACTCGAAGACCGTGCGCTCGGCGAACAACTCTTTTGGGACTTGGCCAAGAGATCTCTAGTCCATGCCCGTAAGGAGCGCGCGCTGCCCGCCGAATTCGAACAGCTCGAACGCGCGCTTCACGAAAAGTACATCGTCAACTTTTCCGTCTTCCAAAGCATGCCCGATCATTGGGCGCTCGATCAGGTTTTTCCGGTCATTCCCACCACGCGACTGCGCGAAGAGGCGACGAGCCGAGTCAGCTTGGTGGATATCACCTGCGACTCCGATGGAGAGATCACTCGCTATGCCGACCCGCAACGGCTGCGCGAAACGCTCGACCTGCACTCCCTGCCGGCGCCGTCGGACGAGCAGCCCTACGACCTCGCTTTTCTGATGCTCGGTGCCTACCAGGACGTGATGGGCGACCTGCACAATCTCTTCGGCCCTCCGGACGAGATCGCCGTGCGCGCCGGTGAC
>JALUUK010000446.1 GCA_027021395.1 Acidobacteriota bacterium | reverse complement strand
CAAGAGGGGCTCACTTCGATGCCCTTTGGGTCATGGGCCTTGGAGACGATGTCTGGCCGACTGCTCCCGAGCCCAATCCATTCGTTCCGCTTACGCAGCAGCGCGAACATTCCGTTCCGGAATCCGACGCGCCCGGGATGCTGGAATCGGCACGTATTCGCCACGAACGACTCTGCTCGAGCGCAGATGAAATCATCCTCTCATATTTCACGGCGGATGAGGACCGCGAAGTACGTCCAAGCCCGTTGCTCTTCGCGCATGACACTCTCTCTTACGAAGACTTGTGTGTTGCTAAGCATCACGAATACAAGAAGGTGGTTTTCCAAGAACGTCACTTGGACGAAGTGGAAGATGATCGAGCCGGTTCCATCACGGAGAAGACCAACGTACGCGGTGGTGTCGCCATTCTGGAAAGGCAGTCGAGCTGTCCGTTTCGAGCGTTCGCCGGCATTCGCCTCGGCGCCCGGGATGTGGGCGAGCCTGGAATCGGAGTCGACGCTAGGCGGCACGGTGAATTCGTTCATCGAATGCTTGAGAGGATCTGGCAGCACTTGAAGACTTCGGAGGCGCTCGCCGCGCTCGAAGAATCGGCGTTGGAGGAGCTTTGCCGCGAGGCATCCGTCGAGGCGATCGGGGACTGCCTCGATCGGAACGGCCCCGATCTTTCGCCGACGGTCCGAGAACTCGAAGCACAAAGACTGACGAGATTGGCCCTATCGTGGCTCGACGTGGAATCCGCGAGATCGATGCCGTTTGAGGTCGTCTCGACGGAAGAGCGCCGGGAAATCACTTTCGGCGGTCTCGGTTTCCGCATCCAAGTCGACCGCATCGATCGCTTCGAGGATGGTTCCTTGATGATCATCGACTACAAGACCGGAATGTCTCGGCCAAACGATTGGATCGGTCGGCGGCCGAAATCGCCGCAGCTTCCGTTTTATGCGACGACTTCGGAAGCAGAAGTGTCGGGGATCGCTTTCGCGATCGTACGCCCTCCGGAACCGGCTTTTCTAAGTGTGCAACGCGATCCGGAAGACCACGATAAGTTGCTGCTGAACAGGAGTCTCAATTTCGAGGCCAAGGAGAAGAGTTGGGCGCAAGTGATGCAGGAGTGGCGCGACGAGCTATCGCGACTCGTGGAGGAGTTTCGTCGCGGATACGCGGCGGTCGATCCACGCAACCCACGCGTCGATTGCGAATATTGCGACTTGGATCCGTTCTGCCGTATTGGAGAGTCTCGTGCCCAATGAAGCCCAGATTCCCGATGCGGAGGCTCGCGCGCGTGCTCTCGATCCGCAGCGTTCGTTCATCGTTCAGGCACCGGCGGGTTCGGGAAAGACCGAACTCCTGACGCAGAGATTCCTGGCGTTGCTCGGCAGCGTTCATGAACCGGAAGAAATCCTCGCCTTGACCTTTACCAGGAAAGCCGTGGGAGAAATGCGCGGGCGCATCATCGATGCGCTGCGGCTCGCTTCGACGGATCCCATGCCGGAAGCCGCCCACGCCCGCAAGACATGGAGCCTAGCACGCAAGGCATTGATTCACGGTGAAGATCGGCAGTGGAACCTGCTGCAGAACCCGAATCGACTCAAGATACAAACCATCGATGCGCTCTCCTCTTCGCTGATGCGCCGCTTGCCTTGGTTGTCGCGAAGCGGTGCACTCCCGGAGATTGCGGAGGATGCGGAGCAGCTCTACGAGCGGGCGGCGTATGAGGCCTTCCGTGAGGTCGAAGGAAAGGAGCCCCTCGCGAGTTCCGCCGCATGGGTTCTCGACCACATGGACAATCGCCTAGACCGCGCCGTCAACCTCGTGGCGGGTTTGCTCGCCAAGCGGGATCAGTGGCTACGGCACCTCGGGCCGGGGGCGTCTCGGGAAGACATCGAAGAAGGCATCAGAAACCTCGTAAATGATCACTTGAACTTGTTGGATCGCTTGCTCTCGTCAGGGCACAAGGAGGAACTGAAGTCCATACTTCGCTTTGCGGCGTCCAACCTGCCGCCCGATGCGAAAGCACGAGCGCTCGTCGCGGGAAGTGAGGCGGTAGGGGATACATTGCCGGATCGGCTCATACGGTGGCGGGCGTATGCGTTGCTTCTCTTGACACAAAAGAACGAGTTTCGACGGCGCTTTGATCGCAACCTCGGTTTTCCGGCGCAAAGTGAAGGCGCGAACGCCGCCGAGAAAGCAACTCTCAAGAATTGGAAGGATCGCGCCCAAGAACTCGCAGCCGACTTGGGAAACATTCGGCAATTCGCCGACGAAGTTCCGGCGGTAAGGATGCTGCCGGATCTTCAACTCGGCGATGAAGATTGGGATCTGATACGAGCTACGCGCGCCGTGCTGCTGCGCGCCGCAGGCCACCTTCGAGTCGTCTTCCAAGAGGAAGGCGCGGTGGACTACACCGAGATCGCGCTCAGAGCGCAAGAGGCGCTCGGAACGAGTGATTCTCCGACGGATCTGGCCCTTGTTTTGGATGCGCGGATCAGCCACATTCTGGTCGACGAATTTCAGGATACCTCCGTTGCGCAATACGACTTGGTGGAAAGTTTGGTTGCGGGTTGGGAAGATGGGGATGGGCGGACTCTTTTCGTAGTCGGGGATCCGATGCAGTCGATCTATCGCTTTCGTGAAGCTGATGTCGGTCGCTATCTCGAGGCACGGAGGCGCGGTATCGCCACCGTGCGATTCGAGGTTCTGCGTCTAGAAGCCAATTTTCGTTCGCTTCCTGCGCTCGTCGATTGGACCAATGCGGCGTTTCCGGAGATCATGCCCGAGGAGGAAGACGCGCTTCACGGAGCCGTACCGTTCGCTCCATCGGTCGCCGCTCGTTCGGCGGAGTCGGTAGAGAATTCACCCGGTGTCGAAGTGCATCCTTTCATCAGCGACTCCCATGAGCCGGAGGCCGAGCGCGTTCTGGATCTCTTACGCGGTATTCGCGCAAGAGATCCGGGCGATAGTGTGGCGATTCTCGTTCGCAGTCGCACGCATCTCGGAGCGATTCTTCCAGCGCTGCGCCGAGCGGAGATTTCCTTTCAAGCGGTCGATCTCGAGCCTCTGGCCGAGAACATGGCAGTCAAGGATCTTCATTCGCTGACGCGTGCGGTACTTGATGATGCCGATCGGGTCGCCTGGATGAGCGTGCTGAGAGCACCTTGGTGCGGAATGAAGCTCGTCGATCTCGAGGCATTGGTCGCGGGCGATCGAGACGCAACGGTCGTTGAGCTTCTTCGTCGTGCAATGTCATCGAAAGCGCTTTCTCCGGATGCTTTGTGTCGCGGAAACCGAGTACTCGAGGTTTTCGACAGGGCATGCGGTTGGCGAGGTTCGAGACCTCTGCGAGATATCGTAGAAGGTATCTGGCTCGCGTTGGGAGGACCGGCTTGCGTAGAGGCTGAAGCTGATCTCGAGAATGCGGGAGTCTATCTGGATCTCTTGGCCTCACATAGCCGCTCGACGGCTCTTGGCAACCTGGCTGGGGTGCGGCGCGCCATGACGAGACTCTTCGCACGACCGGACTCATCGACGGGTACGAGCCTACAGATCATGTCGATACACAGGGCCAAAGGGCTTGAATTCGATCACGTCATTCTCCCAGGCATGAACCGCAAGCCCAATTCCGACGATAATCCGTTGCTCGCGTGGCTCGAACGGCCAAGACTCGAGGCCCGAGGTCGCGATCTGCTGATGGCACCGATCGGATCGGATCGGATGGGGAATCTTCTCTACGAGTATCTGCAGCACTCGGAAAAGCGCTCAGTAGCACATGAGGTCGCGCGTCTACTCTACGTGGCAGTTACGCGCGCGAAGAAGAAACTCTACCTTCTCGGTAGCGCAGGCCGTCGAGATGACGGAGAACTCAGGGTGACATCGGGCTCGCTCTTGCAGCTTCTATGGGGGACTTTGCAAGAAGAATACGAGGCTCGAGCCGAGATACGAGACGAAGCGACGGCTGGGGCGTCGGAGGGTGGTAGCGCTTCGGCCAAGCTCCGTCGATTGGCCTCGGGCTGGAGCGCTCCGGATGTGGAGCGTGCTCTGATCGTTCCAGCGGTAGAGGGAGATATCAAGGAAGAGGTGATTGCGGCTCCCTCGTATTCTTGGGCTAAGGAGATGGCTCGCCATATCGGAACGGTCGTTCATGAAATCCTCCATCGCATCGCCAAGGATGGGCTGAACGCATGGACTCCGGAGCGGGTCACCGGACTTGCACGATGGATCGCCGGGCGATTGATCGGTCTTGGGGTCGCGCGGGAGAGCATGGACGAAGCGGTTTTGCGGGTACAGCGAGCCGTCAAGGCCACACTCGAAGATGAGCGCGGACAGTGGATTCTATCTCCATCCCACGAAGATGCCTCTTCCGAACTGGCTTTGAGCGGGTACGACGCGGGGGCTTTGCGACGTATCGTAATCGACAGAACCTTCATCGATGGCCAAGGCCGACGTTGGATCATCGACTACAAGACCAGTGTGCACGAGGGTTCGGGACTGGAGCATTTTCTTGAGGCCGAGCAGGCGCGATACCGCCCCCAACTGGAACGCTATGCACGAATGATCGCCCGCAGGAATTCGATGAGGGATGCGGGCGGGGATCCGGTCATCCCGGCCGTTCATCTCGGGCTCTACTTCCCATTGCTTCGATCTTGGAAGGAATGGGTGTTAGAGGACGATGAGTGATTCTGCTCATACGTGCGCAGGGATCAGTATCGATGCAGAAGGAGCGAGGATACTCCGTATGAGAGGTGCCATGGCGTCTATTTCGAAAGGCTTTTGTTCGAATGCATCGATCCCTAGCTGGTTGACCTCGACGATTCTGGCATCGCCCTCGTCAAGAGCCGAGAGAACGACGATCTTGATGTCCTTGTATCGGTCGTTTTCACGAAGAAACTTGACGAATTCAACGCCGCCCATATTCGGCATCATCATGTCGGTAATGACTAGATGCGGCAGAAAGCTCCCCACCAATGAGGCGGCCTGAATGCCGTCCGAGGCGGATTTTATCGTCCATGTCGGGAATCGTTCTTGCAACGCTCTGCTTAGCATCGCACGTGTCGTTGCATCATCGTCGACCAGCAGAATCCGGTGATCGATCTTTGTGACAGGCTCTTCGAGTGACGGTGCACAGAGATTCTGGATCGTTTTTCGGAGGTATGCTCGATCGACCGGTTTGGGAAGAAAATCGTTCATCCCAGCGTCGAAGCAAGCTTGGCGATCCGTCTCGAATGCATTGGCGGTCAGTGCGACGATTGGAATCTCGCTACCGCCGGCTCGGATTTCGCGCGTGGCCTCGAGCCCGCTCATGACCGGCATTTGAATGTCCATGAGGATGAGGTCGTAGTCGCCTCGTAGCGCCTCATCGAGCGCTTCGCGCCCGTTGCCCACGATATAGCAGCGATGGCCCATTCGCTGAAGCATATGGCGCAGCAGTTTCTGATTTACGGGATTGTCTTCGGCGGCCAAGATGGAGACCGAGTATTTTGCGTCGATCATCAGCGAGTTTTCGGTCAGCGTCTTGGGTTCAGGTCGCGTCGCGTTCCTAGCCGGCTCATGAGGTTTCGTGCTGAAGAGGCGATAGAAAAGGCCTGCCAGGACCGAGCGCCGAACGGGCTTGAGTAGGAGGCCGTCGAACCCGGCGGAATGGGCAGGCTTTGATGTCTTGTAGCGGGTGTCGGCGGTGACGGCGATGATCCGGACTCCGGATCGTTCGTACTTCTTGCGCATCTTCTCGACAAAGAGACATCCGTCCTCCTCCGCAATCGAGGCGTCGACTAGAACGAGATCCGGCGCGGGACCGGATGCACCGAGGGCGTCCACGCCGCTGTGATGGGAATCCACTGTCATCCCGAGCCGCGAGACAGATTCAGAGAGAATCTTGCAAGCCATGACATTGTCGTCGACGACCATGCAGCGCATCTCCGTCAACTTCGGGGGGGGCGACGTTGCCGGTGGCGGCGCTAGATCGTAGCTCTTGGCGATGGGTAGAACGAAGGTGAAGCGGCTGCCCGTCCCAGGAGAACTATCGACGGTCAACGACCCGCCGAGAAACTCGGCGATTTCACGAGAGATGGTGAGACCCAAACCGGTACCCCCAAACCGCCGGGTTATGCTTCCGTCGGCTTGTCTGAACGGTTCGAAGACGAGCGAGAGTTGTTCGTCGCTCATGCCGATGCCGGTGTCTTCCACGTGAATGGCGAGCTTTTGCCTCTCTTCGCTCTCTTCGAGAATTTCTAGACGAAGGAGCACGTGCCCCTCTTCCGTGAACTTGACGGCATTCGACAGGAGATTGAGCAACACCTGTCGAATCTTAGCGGAGTCTCCGCGCACCAACGCGTGGAGATCTCCAAGATCAGCGAGTAGTTCGATACCGTTGTTGGTCGCCTGCAATGAGACCGTCCCTAGGACTTCGTAGATGGTCTCCTCGAGATTGAAGTCTTCTTCTTCCAATTCCAATCGCTTGGATTCGATTCGAGTCAGATCGAGAACACCGTTGACGAGCGATAGGAGGGCGTCGGAACAGGACTTGACCGCTTCGAGAGTTTCACGTTGGTCTTGGCGCAGATCACTCTCTAACAGCAAATCAGTAAAGCCGATGACACCGTTGATAGGAGTTCGAATCTCGTGGCTCATATTGGCCAGAAACTCACCCTTGATACGGTTCGCATGTTCCGCTTTCTCGAGGGCAAGTACCAGTTCTCGGGTGCGCGTTCCCACCAAATCTTCGAGCTTCGAACGGAGACGGTAACTCTCGACGTGAATCTTGATACGCGAGAGCAACAGTTCCCAAGTGAAAGGCTTGAGCACGTGGTCCGAGGCCCCGGACTCGAAGGCGCGAAGTTGACATTCGTGCCCGGAATCGGCGGTGAGAAATATGACGGGTACGCCATCGACGACGGGGTGCATTCTGATTTTCCGGCAAAGCTGTTCCCCGGACATTTCCGGCATATGCTGGGCCGTCAGGACGAGGACCGGGGGCGGACATATTCCGGATTCGAGGGCACGCCATGCCTCGACGCCGTTCTCGGCGCGGTGGACGGTGGCGCCGAGTTCGGTCAGCGTTGCGGCGACCGACCGAAGCATGGTGCGCGAGTCTTCCGCAACGAGCACATGTTGCCTGCGAAGTTGATCAGTGAGCTGGCGAATGCTCTCGAACGTCGTGCTGAGAGCGCTTTCATCACGGAGAACATCCACGGTGCGCACATGCCGAAAGGTGCGTGCAGCGTTCCGTAGGCCCGGCAGGTTGGGGTGCACAGCGGTGACGATCGGTGGGGCGACATTCGCATCCGGCCCAGGGATCAGACCGAGGACCTTTCGATGTCGAATCCACTCGAGATCTTCGCAGGCGGCAAGGACAATGTGCGCTCGGGGTGGATCGGCAGCTTCTTTCACAGCGACGCTGCTGCGAAAGGCGAGTGCATAGGGGAGGTCGCCGAGCGCCTCGGCAATTCGACCTTCGACGCTTTCATCATCGCAAACGACGAGAATCTTCCAGCTTTCAGCCACGGGGATCTCCGCACGAGCTCGGCCATCGCATCGGACACCTCCCAAGGAACTTGACACGGATCAGGATGCGTACCGTTCTGAAACATCGTGGGCGTGGGCGAAAAAGCGGTTGATCAATGATTCCCACCGCCGATTCAAGATGAAACCGTTCGGCGGAGCAAGTGCGAGGATGCTGGGCGTCAGCTAAGGCGGCAGATCTTTCGGATGGCGTCCTGAGTCCCCATGAGCACGAGTCGGTCACCCTCTAGGATTTCAGTGGTGGGGCTCGGGACGAGTTCTCCCTCCTGGTAGCTCGAGACGGCGCCTTCCCGGCGAATGAGCAGGATCTGCACGTCGTATTTCGCACGAACATCGAGATCCCGAATCGTGCGGCCGATGAACGAGGGGGGGGCATCGACTTCGCGCATCATGTATTCGGCACCGAGCATGACCTCATCGGTGGAGGTCGCAGCAAGACCGCCGCTCATCCCAGCGACCATATCGCGCTTCATCAACTCGTGGTTGTAGGCATCGAGAATATGTCTTCGGGTGACGATGCCGAGGAAACGTCGCTCCCCTTCGGAGGCGACAACGGGAAACTCCTCCCGATTCTTGCCCGAGAACAGTCGCATCACCGTATCGAGATCCTGCTCCGGAGAAAGGGTGGGAACGTCCTCTCTTGCCAAGTCCTCGGCGACCAGCATGTCCATGGGAAGATCGGCTTCCAGCAACATGTTTCGGATCTCAGGCACGGCGATCACTCCATGCAGAGAACCGTCGTTCTTCACGACGTAGAAATAAGCCTGATTCGATCCGGCCATGAGGTCGATGAGCGAGCCGAAAGGTTCCTTATTTCCGACAGTGACGCAATTCGCGCTCATGACGGGTCCCACCCTCAGCGAGCGCAGAACGTTGATGTCTCGACCTTGATGAATATCCACGCCTCTGCGCAATAGCTTGAGCGTGTAGATCGATTCGCGCCGGAGCTGCGTCGCCATCAACGTGGAGATGATGCACGCGGCCATGAGGGGCAGGATCAGCTTGTAGTCGAGCGTCAGCTCGAAGAGAATCAGAATCGCGGTGATCGGTGCATGCGTAGTGCCGGCGACGACCGCACCCATTCCAACGAGCGCGTAGGCTCCGGGACCCGCGCTCAACTCGGGAAACCACATGTTGGCGACGATGCCGACAGCGCCGCCGGTCATGGCGCCAAGAAAGAGAGAGGGGGCAAAGACTCCGCCCGAGCCCCCCGAACCGATGGTAATTCCCGTAGCAAGAATCTTGATCACCAGGAGCAGGCCGAGAAGAGGCAGCACGAGGTCGCCGGCGAGAGCCCGTTCGATGGTCTCGTATCCGGTTCCAAAGATTTGCGGGAACGAAAGGCCGATGATTCCGATGAGCAATCCTCCGATCGGGGTTCTCAACCAGGGGGCGATGGGAATGCGATCGAAGATGTCTTCCATCTTGTAGAGAATGGTCGTGAAGGAAAGCGCAACGGCACCCGAGAGAACGCCGAGTATCAGGTAGGTGATCAATTCCCATGCACTGACCATCTCGTAGCTCGGCACGACGAACGCGGGGCTGTTCCCGAGGAACGCACGCGAGACCACGGTTGCCATCACGGAGGCAATCACGATGGGGGAAAAACGCGTGACTCCAAAGTCACCGAGAATCACTTCGACGGCGAAGAGCGCTCCGGCCAACGGCGCGTTGAAGGTGGCCGCTATGCCGGCGGCCGCGCCGCAGCCGACCAGTGTTCGAAGTCGGTGTCCCGATACGCGCAGCCATTGCCCCAAGGTCGACCCGATGGCGGAGCCGATCTGCACGATGGGTCCTTCTCGCCCCACCGATCCACCGCTGCCGATGGAGATCGCCGAGGCCAAGCTCTTGATCACCACCAACCGAGGTCGAATGACGCCGGATCGGAGGGCAACCGCTTCCATGACTTCCGGAACGCCATGCCCCTTGGCTTCGCGGGCCAAGAAGTGCACCAACGGGCCGACGATCAAGCCGCCAAGCGTGGGTATGGCGAGGAGCCACCACCAAGGGAGGGATTCAAAGCGATCCAGGCTCACGACGGATTCGCCCCAGGCCGACTGCTGAACGACTCGTATCATGAGGCGAAACCCCACGGCTCCGAGACCGCCGAGGACGCCGATCACCACAGCGGCGGCGACCATGAAGGCGTGATCCGCCTGTCGAATGCGAGCCAAGAAGTGCCGGTAGAGGGCTACGATCTTTCGCTTTCGCTGCTTCATTGGAACGACCTGAGAGAGCCGA
>JALUUK010000445.1 GCA_027021395.1 Acidobacteriota bacterium | reverse complement strand
CGTGGTGCACGGGGAACGAAGGGAACGAGACCTTCCACGACACGGAGATAGAAATCTTCGAGCCCTTTGGAGATACCCTCCAGAACGCGCGCACTCGACCGCCCGCGGCCGGCTTGAAGTTTTGTCGTCCACTGAATCAGGAAGCGTCTTGGAGTTGCATCCTTTGGAAGTGGAGCTCCCTTTCGGTCGATCAACAGTGTGCTAGGGTCCTCCACGAACCGGTCGGCATTCGCTGACGTAAGCAAGCTGCGCCCGCTCCACTCGGCGGTTATGAGAAGGTTGCTAGGAAGGCTGAGCCTGCGCAACTGTCGCCACAGCCACTTGATGCGGGTCGCCTGTCTGCCCTCGGTCGGCGGTTTGATCTCCAGCCCATACCGAATGGTTCGGCTGTGCAGGAATACGTCCATTTGGAGATCTCCGGCGGCATCCGGGATGCGGAATGCGGCGGGGAGTATTCCGTTTGCACGAGTACTTGCGATGAGGCGTGCGAGGTGAAGCTCGCCGTTGATCTTCTCTTTTCTAGATAGCCGAATCTGCACGTCCACACCGAGCTTGGCTCGTAGCCGAAGCGCAGCTTTCCGGAGGTAGCCCATCCAGTATCCGGCGACATCACGGATTTCGCTCTCCGATAGCTCGAGTGAGCCTGTCCTGGCAGCCTTCAGAACGTCGCCCCAGTGTGATCCGAGGTCCGGCGGAACGATGATGCGCGATTCCGGATCGTCGACGTAACGGATCCATTCGTCGAGCATCCACTTTTGATCTGGATCCGATACTTCCTTCTTTCGGCTCAGCAGCTGCGCCTCGCTGAGGAGGCGCTCCCATGAGAAGTGAACGACGGGGATGCTCCGCAGCCGTCGTCCATCCAGAGGGACTGGGGGACGACCGTCCGGAAGCGCCGGCTGATTGCTCACCGTCATCAAGGCACTCACACCTTCCTGCCGAGCCAGCCGGTGATACTTGTCGATCTGCTCTGGGTCGAGGGTTGCCCTTCCGACCTTGACCTCGACCAAGGCAGCCCAGCGCCTCTTTCCGCGCACTGCCTGAACAAGCCCATCAGGTCGCAATTCCTCGGGAGGATTTCCCTCACCGGCTTCCAATGCATAGGGCACTTCGGTGAAACAAGAGAGTCGGCCTGCCGGGCCACCGGCAATGCGAACAATGGTCTTGCCGAACTCGGACACTGCGCGAATGGTCGCGAGGAGAGACGCCGTCGCTCGAAGTTCGGCCTCGCGGTCGCTCGTGACGTGTACAGACGGAAAGAGGCGAACTTCGCGCCCGCTCGAGGGTGTGTCTTGCTTCGTCGTCATGGGCACTCTCTCCTTTCCGGAGCATGGAGCATCATGCACTTGCGCTGCCGATCAGCCGTGGCCCGCAGGGTCGTTCGTCCGCATCAGATTGTTGGCGGTGCGCACCGCCATGCGCAGATTGATTGCGCCTACGTGATCGTCTCTTGATCGCATCGAACTCCCACTCCCAGCCACGCGACGCCGACTCTGTGATAGAGACGAGTCTACCCGATACCCTATCTCTCCAAGACTTGTCGTTTCCCTCCTCAGGCTGGTGAGCGCCGTGCTCAGCGAGATCGATCAGGAGCGGGAGACCGGAAGACGATACCTCAACATGGAGGCGGAATGATCGGAGCCGCCGGGCTTTTTCAGAAAGAAAGTTGCTCTACCATCCGCGGAATCCCTCGGATTGCGGGCGGAACGAGGGATATCGACACTCGAACTTCGGCCTAGCAACCGTCCGGTTTTTTTGGGGCCGTTTCACTCGGCAAAACCGATGCGGCCAATAAAACGAAACAAATCTTGACAGTTGGGGGGAGGGGAGAATAGGATTTGCATCGTCCGTTGGGGATTAGTGGACAATGGCCGAATTTGCCCAAAGGGTCCTTGTGGTCGAAGAGGAAGAGGAGGGAAAGCAAAATGAAAAGGATCGTTTATCTGGTTCTGTCTCTCGGCATCCTTGCAGGGGTGCTGCCGTTCACTGCCCTTGCTGAGGACGAAGACTGCGGGACTCTCGTCTGCTGCTGGTTTCAGTACATCGCGAACTTGGACGACTGTGCCAACAACTTCACCCCCGATTCGGGCGAAGAATGGGGTGAAGACGATCCCCGCTGGGCGATCCTGGATGCCTGCAT
>JALUUK010000444.1 GCA_027021395.1 Acidobacteriota bacterium | reverse complement strand
TTCTGTCGCAGGTCAAGCAAGCATTTCGATTGGCCCAGGAACACCGGACGGTCGGGCCGCTTCTGCGGATGGCCTTTGAAGGGGCTCACCGCGTTGCCAAGCGGGTGCAGACGGAGACGGAGATTCACCGCCGCCGTGTGAGCATTCCGAGCGTCGCGGTGAGCGACTTTGCGTGTCAACTGTTCGACCATTTCGGCGACAAGCGGGTATTGGTGATCGGCGCGGGCGAGATGGCCGAAGAGACCGTGCGTTATCTGATCGATCAGGGAGTCGAATCGATTCGCGTGGTCAATCGCCATCGGGAGCGCGCCGTCGCTCTGTCGCAGCGCCTGGGGGGCGATCCGGTTCCTTGGGAAAGGCTCGCCGAGGAACTGATCGAAGCCGACCTCGTCGTCAGCACGACGGGCGCCGGCGAGCCGATTGTGACGGCCGAAACGTATGCGGACATCGATTACCGTCGAGCTCAGCGGACGCTCTTTGTGCTCGACCTGGCGGTGCCGAGAGATTTCGAAGATTCGGTCGGCGCGTTTCACAACGTCTATCTGTATAGCATCGACGACCTTCAGGCCGTATGCGACATGAATCGTCAAGCGAGGCACCGGGAGTGGCCCAAGGCCGAAAAGATCATCGAAGAAGAGGCGTCGCGATTCATGGCGGAGTGGTATCGTCGCGAAACAGCGCCGACCGTTCGCCAACTGAAGGAACGTGCCGAGCAGGTCAAAGAGAGCGAATTGACGCGACTGCTCAACAAACTCGATCAGCTCGACGAACGCGAACGGCGGGAGATCGAGAGATCGTTCGATCGGCTCGTGAACAAGCTGCTCCATCCGCCGCTCGAATCGCTCCGGCGCGAATCGGCCGAAGGGACGCCGCACGGCTTGCTCGATGCACTCAAGCGGCTGTTCCAAATCGGCGAATGATCTGCGGCTCGGGATCGACGGCGGTCAACAGTTGCTCCGCTGTCAGACGCTCCACGATCGCATAGAGCTCCCATACCGGAACGCCGATTCGTTCCGCGATATCGATCAGATCGTGTTCCCCGTCGGCGTAGGCGATCAGGTTCATCATCGTGCGAACCGAAAGACCGCTCTCTCGTTCGCTGACCGTGGGGTACAGACCTCGCCGTCCGAGCTGCGGTTCGCACGGAACCGCGACGCGATAGACGCGATTTCGCTCCACGGCCGTCAAGAATCGCTGCAACGCGCGGTAGGCTCCCCCCAGGCCGGCCGGACTGATCAGGCTCAGGTCGTCGAGCGACGTGTGGTACTCGGGGTAGGTGCAGTACTTCGAACGCATGATCGAGACGACCGGCAGATCGACACCGACGCTGCAGTATTGTCGCTCATCGCTCCCCCGTTCCAGGAACGAATAGTGGACCGCATCGGGCGCAAGGTGCTTCAGCACATGCCGCGCCGCTTTGTCCGCCAACGTATTGCCGAGTCGCGACGGCATCAGCGAATAGGCCCGGTCGTCGCCGACGCAGGTGACGACGAGTCCCGCCACGGTGCGCTGTCTCATCACATTGAGATGCCGTGCCAGATAGGCGATCGAGCCGATCGTCTCCGGAACGAAGATGATCCGGTACGTATGACGGCGAGTCGGTTGCCCTCGGAGCCACCGCGCCAGTTCGGTTGTGACGACCGGGCCGGAGAGTTCGTTGTTCGCCAGCGATGGATGGCAGATGTACGTCGAGATGAGCACTTCGCTTGCCGACTCGCCCGGCAAGATCAGCTCGCCGTAGTTGAGCACGCCCGGCTCGAGTGTGCTGTCGATCTTGACGCGGTAGCGGCCGGCCGAAAGCCGTTCTCGCAAGGCATGGGGAAGGCAGAATCCCCAGTGCCTGCGATAGTAGCTCGTGACGTACGGAATCGCATCCGGCTGCTCGGGGATCGAGTACAAATGGGGTTGCAGTTCATCGAGTGTGAGGGTTCGATCGACCGGGACGGAATACCCCACGACATGCAGGTTGTGCCGAGCGAAGTCGACGACGCGCGTCCCATCGGGTGCTTCGATGTAGGCCTCGCGAATGTTCCACTCGTCCGGGACCGTCCAGTCGAAGACGCGCGTCCCCGAGGGAACCGACGCAATCTGCAATTCCGGCAGCTCCCGGCGGATGATCCGCAGCGTCTGCCGTACCCCTTC
>JALUUK010000443.1 GCA_027021395.1 Acidobacteriota bacterium | reverse complement strand
GACGTCGCTGACTTTGCTGGTCGCGCTGGCGTGAAGCCGCAGACCTTCCAGTGGTGGCGAAGCAAGCTACGCCGATACCTCGATCGCCGCGGCCACGGTTTCGTGGAGGTCGTGGTCGAAACACCGCGGCCTGAGAGCCATCTTCGGGTCGTCGTCGATGACGTGCTCTCGGTCGAGGTCTCCGATGGGTTCGACGCTGGCGAGCTGCGCCGCCTCGTCGAGGTGCTTCGCGAATGCTGAGCCTCCCGCCGTCGGTCCGGATCTTCGTCGCGCGTGAGCCTGCCGACATGCGCAAGCAGTTCGACGGCCTCGCCGCACTCGTGATCGACGTGATCGACGAAGACCCGCAGTCGGGGCACCTCTTCGTCTTCTACAACAAGCGGCGGAGCCGCGTGAAGATTCTCTGGTGGGATCGGTCGGGCTATCTGCTTCTTTGCAAGCGGCTGGAGCATGGGCGGTTTCACTTCTTCGATCGAGCCGACGGTAACGGCGCGCGGATCGAAGTGAACGCTTCGGAGCTCGCTCTGCTTCTCGAAGGAATCGACTTGCGCGGTGCCCGCCGACGGCGCTCGCACGACGAGATGACGCGATGGCAACAACGTGCTTGAACACACGCCGAATCATCATAGATTCCGTACGTGCCGGCGGCGATAGAAGAACTCACCCGAGAAGAGTTGATTCGCAAGCTCGTGGAACGTGACGAGCGCATCGAACGACTCGAGAAGGACCTCAGCGTTCTGCGCGAGGCGATCGCCACGCTGAAGCACAATCTCTTCGGTCGGAAGTCAGAACGACTCGACCCCGACCAGCTCCACCTCTTCGACAGCCAGGGCGACTCGCCTTCGTGTGAACCACAGCCGCAAGCCGTCGAGGTCGCCGCCCACCGACGGGCACCGCGCGGGCATGGTCGCCAGTCCTTTCCCGAGCATCTTCCTCGCGAGGATATCGAACTCGATCTTCCCGCAGACGAGCGATCCTGCCCCGATTGCGGCACGGAACTTCGTCCCATCGGGGAAGACGTTTGCGAGCGCGGTCATTTCGTGCCGGCGCAGCTGATCGTGCGGCGCTATCGCAAGAAGAAGTACGCCTGCCCGCAAGGGCACTGCGTCCGGTGCCCCGAGACGCCGCCGTCCTTGATCGATCGCTGCAAGTACGAGCCGTCGGTGTACGCCCACGTCGCGGCGGCGAAGTACCTCGACCACGTGCCATTGCACCGGATGGCCGGCATCTTCAAGCGCCACGGCGTTCACCTGCCGAAGCAGACGATGTGGGAGATGCTCGTCCGGGTGGATGAGCTCTTCGCGGCGCCGATTCTGAAGCAGATGCGCCTCGAGGTGCTCTCAGAAGACGTGTTGCACGGCGATGAGACGCCGGTGCCGGTGCGCCTGGAAGACGGCCGTGGGACGAAGACGGCGCGCGTGTGGGCGTGGACGACGCTCGGGGCGAAGAAAGCGATCTACGTCTTCACGATGACCAAGGAACGCGACGGGCCGATCCGATTCCTCGGCGATTGGTCGGGAACGGTGATCGTCGACGGCGCATCGAACTTCAACGAGGTCATCCGGAGAAACGACATCGAGCGTGCGGGGTGTTGGGCACACGCGCGTCGAAAGCTGAAGTCCGCATTGGATCGAGGATCTCGGGACGCCGTGCGCCTCTTGATCCCCGTCCAGCGATTGTTTCGGCTGGAACGCGCCGTGAAGCGGCGGCTCGAACGACGCGGAGATCACAGCGAGGAGGCTCTCCACGAACTTCGGCGCCGTGTCCGTCGCCGCCGAAGCGCTCGCTTGATCGACCAGATCTACGAACGAGCGCACGAGGTCGCCCTCGAGCGCGGCACGCTCCCACGGAGCGAGTTCGGCAAGGCGCTCAAGTACCTGGTCAACCAGCGCGATCCGCTGACCCGTTTCCTCGAGGACCCGCGGATACCGATCCACAACAACGACTGCGAGCGCGCCCTCCGACACCTGGTGACCGGGCGGAAGAACTGGCTGGTCTTCGGCAGTCAACGAGGCGGTGAGGTAGCGTGCAGGCTCTACTCCTTGATGCTCACCTGCCGCGCGCTGGGCGTCGACCCCGAGGCCTACCTCGTGGACGCGCTCAATAGGATCGGCACCACGCCGAGCTCGCAGATCGCGTCACT
>JALUUK010000442.1 GCA_027021395.1 Acidobacteriota bacterium | reverse complement strand
GGCGCGGATGATTTCTGAACTTTCTGCAGCCGCCTTCGGGCGCCAACGGTATTCGATGAAGGGTTCGACCACGTGCTTGAGCTTGGGCGAATAGGACCACCGGGGCGTCCGAAAAATGCGCTGAATGCGTGGGCCGCTGATGTTGAAACCGGCATTCCACAAAGAGCGCGAAATGGGCTTGTCGACGACGCGATTCGCATCGAGGGGATCTTGGCGCGCGGTGTAGTAGGTTCCCCGCCAACCGGCCAGCAAGGTCAGATCGATCCAAGCCGTCTTGACCAGCGGAACCTGAAAGCGGGGGGCCAAATCGACGCGCCAGTAGGCATTGTTCACCGTCTCGACGAGATCGCTCTCGTCCTGAACGCCGAAGCCGCCGGCTCCCTCGGGCTGCTCGAAGATCCGGCGCTGATAGCGCACGATCGACGAAACGAAGGAAAGGTAGACTGGAGAATTTCCCAATCGTCGGCTGCGACCGCGCCATTCGATCTCCGGCAGCTGCGTGGAAATCCTCTTACCCGTCAAGAGGCGCTGGAAGACCGTCCCGCCGACGAAGAACTGCTGCTGCAGTTCCGCACGCATCGACAACGAATACCAGCTCCACGCTCGCGTCAGGTCGATGCGAGAGATCGTGCCCGGAGCCGACGCTTTCGACAGGTCGGTTTCATAGTCCGTGAAGTAGTCGAAATCGGAGACGAGATCGATTTGCGAACGCAGCTTGATCTGTTCTCCGATGCGCTGAACGTGTTGCCATTCGACCCGGTAGCGTTGCTGATTCTTCAGCGTGTCGTAGATCAAACGAGCTTCCGCGTTGGACCGACCCTTCCATGTGGGCAACCAGTCCAATTCCGCCTGAAGCCCCACGCCGACCTTGGTATGCGCTTCGAGAGACAACGTGAGATCGGCATTGTCGGCGAGCGCCCAGTAGAAAGGTAGAGCGATCGTCTGGCCCAAACGATCCGAGGAGCGAAAATCGGGCATCAGAAAGCCCGATGCGCGCTCCGACTTGATCGGCCAGACCAGATAGGGCGTGTAGAAGACGGGCACCTTGCTCGTACGGAAAGAAACCCCGCGGAGATAGGCATATTCGCCGAGATCGAATGTGCCGCGCCGAATGCGAAACGACCAATACGGCGTGGGCTGAGTGCAAGTCGTAAAGATTCCGTTTTCCACGCGAAGACGCCGCGAGCCGACGCGCTCGATCCGCTCCGCCCGCAGAATCGATCCATCCTCGAGCATATAAGCTACGGCATCGACGAGATCGGCCTTGCCCGTCTCGATGCCGTACTCCATCGAAGAGCCGGCGAGAATGGCACCGGGAAGCGAAAGCACGACGTTCCCCTTGGCCATGACGTGTTGCGCCTCGAGGTCGTAGTGCACTTCGTCGGCCATGATCCGTATGAGACCCGCATCCGTAGGGATATCCAATACGACGTTGCCGTAGAGTTCCGCTTTTTCCTTGGTGACTTGATTGCCCGGACCGTCCGCCCGAATGCTGATATCACCGAAAGCGATGCCGAGCGGAGCGGCGCCTTCCTCCGTGCCGGAACTTTCTTCTGCATGCGCGGTCACCGCGACGCAAAGCATCGCCACGAGAAACGAGAGAAGAATCCGCGAGAAGGTGGGAAAGAGATGACGAGGATGAGAATTCACAAAGAGTCGTTCCCGAGCCCGGATCGCCGGCACCGCCCACCGATCATGGCGGGAGGATAGCGGCATGTTGGGGACCGCATCAACCCAAGTCGAGCAGGTTCTGGTGCGCTGCGACCTGTCCCGGCGTGATGATATGCAGCACGCTGATACCTCGCCGGACGAGATCGTCCGCGATATGGCGACGGTGGCAGCCCCAGGGCTCTCGCTCCGCACAGAGAATGGCCACGCGCTCGTGTTCCATGGCCGCCAACACCTGCTCGATCGCCTCTCGATAGGATTCGCTTTTCTGATGAGCGAGGTCGTCTCCCTGTCTCAATCCGCCGAGCCCGGCACCGAGCCACGAATAGGAAATCGAAATCTCTCGAAGCGCCGACTCCATTTCCGAGCGCCCGTGCCAGGGATGCCGCCGACTCCAGGGAGAAGAGCGCACATCCACCACTCGATCGATCTCATACTCCTGCAACAGGGCGCTCAAGGCGTCCTTGGAGCGATCGGAG
>JALUUK010000441.1 GCA_027021395.1 Acidobacteriota bacterium | reverse complement strand
TCGCGCTCGTGGCCGGTGTAGCGCTTGCGGCTGCCGCCTGATCTGCTCTCGCCGGCTGCCGTCATCTCCGTACCGAAGGGATAGAAGTCGTGGGCGGCGATCTTGGCGCCGCCGTCGTCGGTGACGACGCGCAGGCTCCCGAGATGGTCCCGGTGGTGGAACGCGCATCATCATCTGGTGGTCGATCGTGCCGAAGAATGCCCGAATGCCGAGATCCAGGTCTCCGATCACTCTCTAAACAGGAGCGTGCTTAACGTCGCGCTAGGGAATCGCACCAGCAATACTCCGTTGCCAAACTCAACATCGTCGATTCTGGCGCCTGCAGTCGTTCCTGAAGGGAACGTCGCCATTGTGTGCCACGCTGGGAATCTCTCCAGAATACGGGCCGTTACGATAACAGCCTTTCCGTTTGCAGCCAACTCGATTCGGTGCACGGACAAGGCCAACTGAAGTCCTGTTTCCGGCGGTTCGGTAACTTCGAGTACGGCTTTGCGTTCAACTCCATTCGCAGATCGATCGTCCTCCAACAAAGCCACGAAACGGCGAGCATCGATCGTACCCGAAAGAGCATGCTTGCCTTCGTGTATGTAGACTACGACATCGCTGGCAAACTCAAGCCTGAGCCGAACGCCGGTGGCGGACCCTTGGTTTATCTGCCCCGTCCTGAATGGCTGTACAAACAGAAACGTCTTGGCGAACGGGCCCTGCCTAGCGCCCCCAGGGGCATCCTGCGTGAGTTGATCAGACAATGCTGAGACAACTAGGCCGGACAACGCAATGATCAATGCGGCAAAGACGATAGCGGGCCGTGGTCGCGCTCGCGATGCGCCAAGACCCGTGGCTGCCAATTGAGATTCCATCCTAGCCTCCAACGGCGATCGATGTTTCTTGCGCGACTCCAACGCCATCGGTGGCGAGCGCCAGCGGCGAGCATAACACGAACTCAACTTGAAGGGAATCATCGCCGGATTGGTTGGTCAGGATCAGTAGTCGTTTCTGGGTCCGTTGGTTCCCTGGAGTCGACGGTTTCCATTTCGCTACCGTCATCGGATACCATCGGCGGATCACCTCTTCCTCCATCGTTGAAGAGCGAGCCGGTCGAAAAACCGCTGACGCTGATTCCGAACCAGTTCGCGAAAGCCTGACCAATCGTATTGATCTTACCCAGCCCTTCAGAGTCGCACGTACGACAACCCCACAGAGTTGCTTCACCGTCATCCGAGAAGGCATCGCGATCAACAGACAGGAGATCGGCAAGATCAAATGTCCTGTCACCTTCAGCACCCCCGAAATTGAAGCCCGTCTGGAATGCATGTGAGAATACGTCAAGTGATGCGAGTTTCCCGCTCGGGTACTCCGCGTTTAATGCCGAGATGAATTCTTCCTTGTTTTGAACCTCAACGGAAACGACTGCGTCCCTACCGGATCGGACTCCCGGAGTGTTCGATAGCTGCCGCGCTCTCGTACCGGCGGCTATTTCAAACTGCCTACCCTGATGACCGGCGCTTCGTCCGGGAGTTGCGGCACCTTGGCCGTAAACGACAAGGTTTGTTTCAAGGCCGTTCGGGTCGATCGCGATGATGGGATTGTTGAGTGTGTAGCCGTACCGATTCCAGGTCTGGGGGCGTGTCTGTTGAGCACTGTCGGAAAGAGGATCGGCAGTGAGAAATCTACCGAAATTCGCCCCAAAATACCTCGCCAACATGTAATCCAGTCCGGTGGTCTCGTCGCGCTCGTGGCCGGTGTAGCGCTTGCGGCTGCCGCCTGATCTGCTCTCGCCGGCTGCCGTCATCTCCGTACCGAAGGGATAGAAGTCGTGGGCGGCGATCTTGGCGCCGCCGTCGTCGGTGACGACGCGCAGGCTCCCGAGATGGTCCCGGTGGTGGAAGGAGTTGGCGAATGAGTATTCGCTTGGATCTGAAGGTTGCGGTGGGTTCTCGTCGCAAGGCGGTTCGGCGGGAGGTAGCACCTCCGATGATTCCGACGACGGTGCGTCCGTGCCGATCGACAGATCCAGCGTATCGGCCAAGGATGTCGAGAAGGACCCGCAGGGGCTGCCTAGTGCCTGCAAGGGAACGGTGTATTCCAGCGTTCCCGGCGGCAGGCCGGTAGGCGTCAGTAACACCGCGCCGCTGCCGTCGGCCGGTA
>JALUUK010000440.1 GCA_027021395.1 Acidobacteriota bacterium | reverse complement strand
AAGACGAATACGAGGGGGTAGACGAAAATGCGTTGATACCAGCAGAGAGAGCATGGCGGAAAGTCCATCACCTCGCTGAAGAACAAGCTTCCTAGCGTGGCGACGGAGGCCAGCAACCACGTCCCAAAGAGGATCCACCATTCCAACGGAAAATCTTTTCCCTTCTCCGACACGGTTTGCGTACCCCACGGATGGGCACAGGATATCCGGCTCGGAGCCCCGCCGCATCTCCTGGGAAATGACATCGCTGCACGGTGGACCAAGGAATTCGGGCGGGTGATTCGCATGGCTCGGGCGATTCATGAAGGCTCTAGGCGAGCGCGATCGAGCGTTTTCCGGCTCGGGATATCCGGTGGAATTCGCCGCTCAACGGAGCGCTAGGTGGACCGCCGCCGTCGCGGTCGAAATCCGCCGAAAGCCGCGACCCGTCCCCCTTCGACTGCGCTCAACTCGATGTCGAGCGAGCAGGCCGCGGCGCGTGACTCTTGTTCGCCATGGCCTTTTCCAGATCGCTCCGTAGATCGACGACCGGGAGCCGCGGGCGGACGACGGGAAGGCGCTCTTCCTGCCCGGCGAGCATGCAGAGCGCTTCCATCACCCGTCCGGCAAAGCCGTGCACCAAGCTCGGATCGGGAGAGGGAGTCGGCGTGTCGGCGAAACGCATCGGTGTGCCGATGTGCAGGTGGATGGGATGGCGCCGGGGTAGGCGCTTGTGTCGCGGCATGGCCTCGAAGTTGCCGCGCAGCGCGCAAGGGAAGACCGGAATACCGCTGAGCGCGGCCATCCAAGCGATGCCCGGCTGCCCCCGGCCCATCTTGCCGTCGTGGGTGATACGGCCTTCCGGAAAAACGGCGACGATTTCCTCTCGACCAAGCGCTTCGACGACCCGAAGAATGGTTTCTGCGGGATTGAAGGTGTCGGTCGGGATGACGCCCTTGATGTCGAAGAGCGTCTTCCAGAAGGCGGAACGGCGATACCACGGCTCGTTGATCAGATAGCGGACGGAACGCCGGGGAAAGAGTATGTCGAAGAAGAGCCAATCCAAGAACGAGGCGTGATTGAGCGCAAGCAGCATCGGGCCGGTCTTGGGGACGGGGCCCTTGCTGAAGGTGTTTCCGCGCCAAAACCAGCGCCCGGGCGCCTTGATGACGGCTAGGCCCGCGTCATAGATCCACATGCTCTTCCAGGACTCCCGTTCGGCGGGAGCCTACCGCCACTCAGAGCACTCGGCCAATCCACCCCGCTCGATCTTGGTGACAGTTTCGTTCCGGAGCATTTCGCTGCAGGTCGACTAGGGCCCCGGGCCCTGCTCGACTTGCTCTTGACGGCGCACTCCGAAAAAGACCCTAGCAGGGATTTCCCAGAGCCGGTGCGGAGATCCCCTGCGCGCCCACGGGCACGAGAGACGTTTTGCGGGGAGGCGCGGAAGGCGCCGGGCGCGAACCTATCCCGTGGCTTCGGCCGGGGCGCTCGAGCCTCCGCGTGAGTCGAGTTTGGCGAGTTGCTTGACGAGGAGTTCGGAAAGCTTCGAGACGCTCGGCCCTCGCATCAGCGCCATGGTCGGCAGGCTGAGTTGAAGATCGCATTCGATCCAGTTCTTCAGTTCCACAGCCATCAAGGAATCGAGCCCGAGTTCCGTCAGCGGCTTCTTGACATCGAGTTCCGATGGCGAAGCACCGAGAACCCGCGCGACTTCGCTTTGCAGTAGCGATTCGAGCATCTCGCGCCGCTCGGAGGGCTTGGCTTCTCGAAGTGCTTCGCGCACGGCGGTGCCGCCGGTGGTCTCCACTTCCTCTTCGACTTCGAGCTTGGCCAATAGAAGGGACTTGAATCGAAGCGAAGCCTGCTTGGATCCGTAGTGCTCGATGAAGCGCTGCCAATCGACGCGCATCACCGCCACATGCGGAGACTCCTGCTGCAAGAACCGTCCTAGCAGGGTCAGTGCTTGATGTGGAGTGAAGTTGTCGATCCCCATCTTCTCGAAGCGTTCGGCGATATCGGCATGCTCGGCGACGAATCCGACTTCCGCCAACGATCCCCAGGCAATGGAGAGCCCCGGCAGTCCCATCGCTCGTCGATGAACGGCCAATGAGTCGAGCACGGTGTTGGCTGCGGCATAGTTGGCTTGTCCGCCCGCACCGAAGATCGCAGACATCGACGAGAAGAGCACGAAAAGGTCGAGGTCCATGTTCTTGGTCTGCTCGTGGAGATTCCAAGCTCCAACCACCTTGGGTTCCCAGACGTCTTTCATCATCTGCTGGTCGAGATTGACGACCAATGCGTCGCGCAGAACCATGGCGGCGTGCAGCACGCCGCGAAGTTGCGGCATGGAGGTCTCGATCTCGGACAAGATGCCGGCAACGTCCTTCGGGTCGGAAACGTCGCCACGCACCACTCGGATTTCCGCACCCAGCTTTTCCAGTCGGGCGACCACGTCTTGCGCGCGCTGAGAACTCGCTCCGCTCCGTCCCATCAGCACGAGATGCCGTGCACCCATCTCGACCATCCACTCGGCAACGACCAGCCCGAAGCCGCCGAGGCCGCCGGTGATCAGATAGGTGGCATCTTCGCGGAAAGAGGTCGGCCGCAGCGAGGCCGGTGCAACGCGAACCTCTTGCTCTTGAACCGAGACGACCACCTTGCCGATATGCTTGGCCTGGGCCATGTGCCGGAAGGCGGAGATCACGTTGGACATGGGGAAGACACGGTAGGTGAAAGGGCGCAAGCTTCCGTCGTGGAATCCTTCCATCAGTTCATCGAAGAGAGACGACAAGACTTCCGGGCGTCGCCGCATCGCACGGTCGAGATCGATGGCCATGATCGACACGTTCTTGCGCAAAGGCCGCAAGCCGACCGGCGTGTTGGCGTAGATATCGCGCTTCCCGATTTCGAGGAAACGGCCGAAGTCGCCGAGCACCTCGAGGCCCTTGCGGATCGCTTCGCCCGCCAACGAGTTCAAGACGACATCCACGCCCTCGCCGTTGGTGATTTCGAGAATCTCTTCGGCAAAATCCAAGCTGCGCGAATCCATGACATGCTTGATTCCGAGCGAACGCAGTAGATCGCGTTTTTCGTCCGTACCCGCCGTTGCAAAGATCTCCGCGCCGGCGCGCTGGGCGATTTGTATGGCCGACAAACCGACGCCGCCGGTGGCCGAGTGAATCAGGACCTTCTCGCCCTTCTGCAACTTGCCGAGATGAATCAGCGCATAGTAGGACGTCAAGAAAGCGATCGGTATGGTCGCCGCTTCTTCAAAGCGCATGCCTTCGGGCATCGGGACCGCAAGCCCCGCCGGCGTGATCACATGAGAACCGAAGCAGAAGGGGCCGATCGCCAGCACGCTGTCGCCGACAGAGAGGTTGGTGACGCCTTCTCCTACAGCACTGATGCGACCGGAGCACTCGATACCGAGCGGTACCGGACCATCGGGTAGGCCGGGATAGATTCCCAACGCCTTCATCACGTCGCTGAAGTTGAGTCCCGCAGCCGCCACTTCGATCTCGACTTCGCCGGTTTTTGGGCGAACGCGTTCCGTCTTGCACAGCCTCAGCTTGTCCAGCATGCCGTAGCCGCCGGATTCGAGTCTGAAACCCTCGCGGTCATCACCGGAGGTGAAGCTCTTGACGATGATCTGCGCATCGTGGCGGTCGACGACATCTTTCTGGCGCATGCAGCGATGAACGAAGCGAGAGTCTCCGCGCAAGGCGATTTCATCTTCGTTGCTGTCGAAGAGGATTTCATCGCAGAGCGACCGGATCTCCTCGTCGTCGGGCGCAATGCTTATGTCGATCGAAGTCGGGCGCATTCCGGGAAGTTCGTTGATGATGACGCGGTTGAGGCCCCATGCGCCGGCTTGAGTGACCGACGCTCCCTTCTGTCGGCCGACGGTCTCGGCTTCGGTGGTCACCAGCCACAATCTCGGCAAGAGATCGGGATCGACATCGCCGAGCGCCCGGCACAGAAAGACGACGCTGGTGCAACCGACGGTCAGGGTCTCGTCGAGGGCGTCCGGTGAGGTGGAATCAAGCGGTTCTGCGTCCAGATTCCACAGGTGGACGATGCCTTTGCAAGGCGAAGCCTCATTGTCGACGACTTCGCCGACGAGTTTCTTCATGCTTTCGACGTCGCCGGGCGGAATCTCGAAGCGATCGTCGGCGAGGCGGCGATACTCTTCGCCTCGCGTCACGAGCGTCAGGTCGTGACCACGCTCTTTCATTTCGGAAGCGAATCTCTCGGCGTGTCCCTTGCGATCGGCGAAGACCAGCCACTTCTGCGGCGAGTCGACGGGTTTCGATTCCTTCGCCGTCATCGGGCCGAGGTCGAAGCGCGGACCGCGGCCGAAGAAGACGCTCGTATGAGCCTTGGGGTCGTAGCCGCCGGAAGCTTCGCAGACGTCGGAAAATCCGCAGTCCTGGAGCAGTTCTTTCCAAGCCGGATAAGAAAGCAGCGGGTGCTTCGGCCGAAGTTCCACGTCGGTGAAACGCCACCATCCTTCGGTCAGACCAAAGACGAGATCGATCCAACGGCTAGGATCGACGGTCTCGGCCATCAGCAGCACTCCTTCGGAACTGAGCAGGCGCTTGACGTTGGCGAGCGTCTCTCTCAAGTCGGCCGTGGCATGCAGCACATGGGATGCCAGAATCAAATCGAAGGAATGAGCCTCGAAGTCCTGTTCGCATGGATCGTTTTCGATATCCAGCCGCTTGAATTCGATGAACGGATAGTCGCGGAATTTCTCCGCGCCTCTCGAGAAGAAGTGGTTGGATAGATCGGTGAAGACGTACTCCGTATCGCGGGCGGGCAGCACTGGGAGAACGTAAGAAGACAATCCGCCGGTCCCGCCGCCGATCTCCAGCACGCGGAGTTTTCTACCGGGCTCGAGACCTCGAGTCATGATCGATACGGCGCGTTGGGCCAGTGTGTTGTCGAAACGGACCTGAGGGGAGTCTTGGTAGAGATGCTCGGTCAGAGCTAGAGAGCCTTCAGGGAAGATCAATGAGACCGGATCAACCTCCCCGCGGAGCACACCCGCCAACTCTTGGCCGCAGCGTCCGACCAGCATGAGTTCGGGGCGAATGCCCGGGTTTTGTGCGACGGCATCTCTCCAGCGGGCTCGAGGGTCCTCACTACGATCGAAGGTGCCGAATTTCCAACCGTCGCCATCGGCGATGACGGAGCCGTCTTCGCACAAGATCTCCAGCGATCGGTCGATCAGGCGGGAAAAGCGGGTGTCGATTTCGAGTTCTTTGACCAGTTCCGCGGTCGTAAAGCGTTTTCCTTCGGCCATCGAAGAGCCGAGGTTGACGAATGCCGCACGCATGAAGGCACGAGAGAGAGGGTCGAGAACCTCCTGGATCTTGTGCACCTGCTCGCAGAGGCGAAGTTCGCCGTCGATGCCGGCCGCGGCAGCGCTCGTCTGCTCGGCGATACGAGTCGGGGAAGGAAGCATCTCCGCCGTCGTTTGAGCAGCGACGTGACCCGGTCGCGGTGCGTATTGCCACTTGTATTCATAGGTCAGGGCAGAGAGGTCTTCCCGCGTTCCGCCATCGACGGCTTGGCAACGAACACCGCGGATCTCCACGAGCGTGCGTCCCTTTCCGTCATAGACGCGGATGTCGGCGAGAATTCCGGCGTCTTCCGATTCGATCAAACGGGCGTGACTCCAAATCTTCGCCGGTATGCGGTCGTGGATCCGCACATGCCGGAACTCGACGGGGAGATAAACGGTGTTGCCGTCGGTGCTGTTGCGGTCGCCTCGGGGAATGGCGCAGATCAGTGTTTGCAAGCAGGCGTCGAGCATCGCCGGATGCACTTCGTAGTTTTCGATGGAAGCAGCGATCTCTTCGGGAGCGACGATCCAGGCCAAGGCTTCGCCGTCTCCAGCCCAGAGCTTGTCGATACCTTGGAAGGCAGGGCCGTATTCGAGCCCGAGTTCCGCCAGTCGCGGGTAGGTTTCCTTCGCGGAGAACTCGGTCAGGCATCGTGCGCGCACGGCATCGACATCCAGCATCGCCGGCTCGTCGTCGTCGGCACCGAATGCGATGATCTTGCCCGTGACATGTGCCGTCCATGCGGGATCCGATGAGTTCTTCATCCGGCTCATGACGCGAAACACGGATTGCGATGGGTCGGTCGTCACTTGAATCGTCGTGACGTCTTCATCGGAGATGAAACAAGCCCGCGACATGTCGATGCTCTCGAGCACGTGACGGCCCGGGCCATGCAACTCGCGCGCAGCGATGGCCGCGAGTTCGAGATACGAGGTGCCGGGCAACAGCGCTTGGCCTTGCACGCAATGATCACTGAGATAGCCAACGGCATGCCCCGCAAGCTCCTTCTCCCACGTCGGTAGGGCGGCTTTGAGGCGATGGCCCAGCAAGGGATGGATATCGGCGCCGATACGGGAGTCGCGCGATTCTTCCGACTCACTCCAGTACTTGGAGTGATCCCAGCGGTAACGCGGCAGCGGGACGAAGCGACCGTGCTTTGGAACCAGGGCTTCCCAAGACATCGGGCAGCCGACGGTATAAAGCGTCGCCAGCGCCTTGAGCATCGTGGTGTACTCTTCGTTTTCCCGGCGCAGAGAGTGCACCACGGTCGCCTTTACATCCTTCTTGCGCAAAGACTCGTTGACGTAGCCCGAGAGCACCGGATGCGGCGCGAGTTCGACGAAGACGTCGTATCCATCGTCGATCATTCGATCGACGCTCGGCGAAAACCAGACGGAATGGCGGACGTTTCGCCACCAGTATTCCGGTCCGAGTTCCGAGCCCTCGATGACGCTTCCCGTCACGGTCGAATACATCGGTAGAGTCGTCGAGCGCAGATCGACACCCTCGAGAGAGTCGAGCAACTCTTTGCGCATCGGATCCATCATCGGGCTGTGAAAGGCGTAGTTGACCTTGAGGAAGCGGTTGAAGATATCCTTCTTGTCGAGTTGCTCGGCGATTTTCTCGAGGGTTCGTCCGTCGCCCGAAAGCGTGACGGAGTCGGGGCTGTTGATCGCTGCGAGCGAGATCTTGTCTTCTTTGCCTTCGACGTACTTCTGCGCTTGCTCGTGGGGAAGGCCGACGGCGAGCATCTGTCCGTGAGCGTCGGCGAAATCCATGCAGCGCCCGCGATGGAAGATGACGCGCACGGCGCTGTCGAAGCTCAGTGCGCCGGAGAGGTGCGCAGCCGCGACTTCGCCGACGCTGTGGCCGACGACGGCGTCGGGCTCGATGCCCCAAGATGCCCACAAACGCGCGAGGCCGACCTGTAGCGCGAAGATGGCCGGCTGGGCGATGGAGGTTTCCTGCATTCGCGACGACGCCTCGTCGCGCCGGAGTTCTTCGAGCAGAGACCAAGTCCCGATTTCGCGGATGATCTTGTCCGCATCTTCGATGACCTCTCGGAACACCGGCTCGGAGTCGAGCAACTCCCGGCCCATGGCCCACCACTGAGGGCCTTGCCCGGAGAGAACGAAAGCGACGCGAGGAGCTTGTCCGTGGGCCGTCTGGCCGGCAACGGCTTCGGCTCTCGATTCCCCGTTTTCGGCATAGGCTCCGAGACGCTCGATCAATTCGTCGCGATCTCGGGCGATGACGGCTAGGCGGTGCTCATGATGCGAGCGCCGCATCGCGGTCGACCAGCAGATGTCGTCGAAAGCGAAGTCGGCACCTCTTCCGCCCTCTTGCAAGTGATTGCGCATCGCCGCAGCGAGCTTCTTGAGCGAGTTTTCCGAGCGTGCGGTCAACGGAACGATGCGCGGAACGGTTTGGCTCGGGACGCTGATGGCGGCACCGGCGGTCGTCCCGTTCTTCGGGGCCTCGGCGAGAATGGCCGAAGCGTTCGCGCCACCGAATCCGAAGGAGTTGACGCCGGCGAGCGCGGGACCGTCATGCTCGGGCCACTTTTCGTGCTCGGTCGGGACGCGGATCTTCAGGTCTTCGAACGGAATATGGGGGTTTGGGGTCTTGAAATGCAGGTTGGCGGGGATCTCTTCGTGCTGAAGCGCGAGCGCGACCTTGATGATTCCGGCGATGCCGGAGGCGGGCTCGAGGTGGCCGATATTCGTCTTGACGGAACCGACGACACAGGCGTGTCCGTTGGCCCGTGCGCGCCCGAAGATGTTGCCGAGCGCGATGGCTTCGATCGGGTCGCCGACCATCGTTCCCGTTCCGTGCGCTTCGACGTATTGGATCATCTCCGGCGCGACGTCGGCTCGTGCGCAGACCTGGCGAAGCATCTCTTCTTGGGCGCTTTGATCAGGAACGGTCAGCCCGTTGCTGCGTCCATCCTGGTTCGTCGCCGTGCCGCGTACGACGGCGTAGATGCGGTCGTTGTCGGCGAGCGCGCGATCGAGCGGCTTGAGTACGAGCACGCCCGCGCCTTCCCCGCGAACGAATCCGGAGGCTCCTGCATCGAAAGTGCGGCACTTGCCGTCGGCCGAAAGCATCGAGGCGCTGGAGAAAATGACGTAGGTGTCCGGCTTCAAGATCGCGTTCACACCCCCGGCGAGAGCCATGGAGCATTCACCGCGGTGGATGCTCTCGCAGGCTAGGTGGACGGCGACGAGCGACGAGGAGCAGGCGGTGTCGAGCGCGAGACTCGGTCCGCGCAGATTGAAGCAATACGAGATCCGGTTGGCGGCGATGCTCATCGCACTGCCGGTTCCGGAGTGCGTATCGATGGCCGTCAGGTCGCGATGGGCCGTCTGGATCGTCGCGTATTCGGTGCTGGAGATGCCGATGAAAACACCGGTGTCCGTGCCGGCGATGCCTTCTTTGGTGTGTCCGCCGTCCTCGAGCGCCTCCCACGCCGTTTCGAGGATCTGGCGCTGTTGGGGATCCATGCGGGTGGCTTCGCGCGGAGAGATTCCGAAAAAGCCGGGATCGAAGTTCTCGATGCCTTCGAGAAAGCCTCCGCGACGCGTGTAGCTCTTGCCCGGCAATCCTGGTTTCGGGTCGTAGTAGGAGTCGGGGCTCCAGCGGGTTTCCGGTACGTCCGTGATGGCATCCTTGCCGGCTTTGAGCAGATCCCAATAGCCGGCGGGATCTTTGACTCCCCCAGGGAAACGACAGCCGATACCAACGATGGCGATCGGTTTCTGACCCATGGCACAACCTCCCCGTGCGTATCCTAAAGAGTGCTAATAGCTGAAAAAACGCCCACGACAGGCCGCAAGGCCGCGCCGTCGGGCATCGAAGTTCTTGCCAACCGCGTCAGTGATTCCGTCCAGCCCCGGACACGAACCGTCAACGACCCACCTCGAGCGGCAGGTTCTCCCCGATCAAATACGCCAAAGTGCCTTGGGCTGCAACATATAACCGCTGTGATCGGCGGTTCCGGCACAGATGGCCTTCCGAATCGCACACCTGCGAGCGACGGTGGCAGGACTGCGTCCGGAGGCGTCATTGTTGGCGAAAACACGGCGAAAAATCTCCGCTTGGCGCACAGGCACCATGACTTCGCTCAACAGAAAACACCCCATGAGCCCGCCGACCGTTTCTTTCCCTGGCCATGGCACTTTGGCGTAAGCGCCATGGCTCATTCCGACACACGGCGATGAGCGATGCAAGCCGTCGCGCGCCAAGGCCGCCAAGGAGAGTCTCTCGTGACAGAAAACGAGGCGGCCCGGAAGATCGTCGATAACGGGTGATCACCGAAATCCGAATGGCAGGTTTCCGCTCCCGAACTCTGCGCCATCGAGTTTTTCTCGGCGGCCTTCGCGGCTTCGCGCGCGATGTCTTGCTCCACGTCAGGCGCACCGGCCCCGAGACCGCAAAACGGTCGCGCCAAGCCGCCAAGGAGAGAC
>JALUUK010000439.1 GCA_027021395.1 Acidobacteriota bacterium | reverse complement strand
GAGGGCGGTAAGGAGTTCTCATGTCAAGAGATAAGAAATCGGTATTGTCCTCCAGCGGCGTGCCCGCGGAGGATGATCGGGACGAGCGGAGCGAGGCGCGATCATCCGGAGCGGGCACGCCGCCGGCGCCGGATGTGGAGGTGGCTGCCAAGCCCACGCGTCGGAGTTTCTCTCCCTCGTACAAGGCTCGTATCGTCGCCGAGGCAGAGCGTTGTCGCAATGCTGGAGAAATCGGTCGTCTCCTGCGCCGAGAGGGCTTGTACAGCTCGCACCTCGCGGCGTGGCGCAAGGCGCAGGAGAAGGGAATGCTCGAAGGGTTGACGCCCCGCAAGCGCGGTCGAAAGGCGGATCCGGACAGTGCGTTGAGGAAAGAAAATCTCCGACTGGAACGTGAGAACGCGCGGTTGAAGGAAGACCTTCGAAAGGCCAATCTGATTCTTGATGTACAGGGAAAAGTCTCGCGGCTGCTGGAGATCGATCTCGACGCCGAGAAGAACTCTTGAACACGGCAACGACGCTGGCACCGGAGGTTGGAATTCAACCTGCCTGTCACGCTCTTGGTGTTTCTCGAGCGACCTTCTATCGACGTCGAGCCTCGACGCCCGGGCAACGTCAGCCGCGTCCTAGGCCCGCCCGGGCTTTGAAGGCCGAAGAACGGCAGCAGATCTTGGATCTGCTCTGTTCGGAGAGATTCGTCGATCGATCGCCGGCAGAGGTTTTTGCCACCTTGCTCGACGAAGAGCGGTATGTCTGCTCTGAAAGGACGATGTACCGGATTCTCGCAGAACATGCATCGGTGCGTGAACGTCGCCATCAACTCAGACATCCGAAATACGAGAAGCCGCGCCTCTTGGCAACGGCGCCAAATCAAGTCTGGTCCTGGGATATCACAAAACTGCTTGGACCCGCAAAATGGACCTACTACTATCTCTACGTCATTCTCGATCTCTACAGCCGTTACGTCGTGGGCTGGATGGTGGCAGATCGAGAGAACTCATCCCACGCGACCCGGCTGATCGAGGAGACTTGTCTCAAGCACGATATCGCTCCGGAAGAGCTGGTGCTCCATTCCGATCGAGGTGCTCCGATGACTGCCAAATGCACGGCGCAGAAACTCGCCGATCTTGGCGTCATCCGCTCATTGAGCCGGCCCCGTGTATCCGACGACAATCCTTATTCCGAAGCGCAGTTCAAGACGCTCAAGTACCAGCCAGGATTCCCCGGCCGGTTTTCCAGCATCGATCATGCGATCTCTCATTGCCGTAGGTTTTTTCCTTGGTACAACGACAAGCACCGACACGGCGGGATCGCCATGCTTACCCCCGCAGACGTCTATTTCGGCCGATCCGATGCGATCATTGCAGCACGACGTCGAACTCTAGCCGCAGCCTATGAGGCCCATCCCGAACGATTCGTCCGCGGAAAACCCAACCCACCAAGCCTCGCCAAAGAGACTTGGATCAACCCGCCAGAGGAGCACCAGGTGATCGCGATGGCTCAGTAATTTCACGACGGATGTGTCTCATAATCGTTGACAGGCTCCGTAGCGCCGCTCCGAGCAGGAGGCCCATCACAAACCCAATTACGCTCCCCGGACCAGTCCATAGATCCTCAAGGGTGTCCCAGTAGACAGTTGAGAATGGAGAGCGCCCACGAATCAGGATTTCGAGATGCAGTCTCTGTATATACTTTGCGAAGACAACGACTACGAAGATAAACCCCAAGAAGCGGGGCCGCCGTTCTCCAGGACAACGCCATACGAGAGTGATAAGGCAGGAGAGCAGCCCAACAAGAAAGAGGGGGTGCAAAGACTCAACCGACCACCGGTCCAAGGAAGGGAACATTGGGGAGCTAGCTAGCCACTGCGACAAGCGCAGTGGCTAGCGGAAAATTACTCAGGCGCTACGGTAAAACCATCAAGGTCAAACACGGCAATGGATGTGGTCGCGTCGATAGAACCTGTCACATCAATGTGAACACTCAGCGGATCTGGGTTTGGATAGAAGTTGTTCTCCAACACTGCAGAGATGCTGCCTTCCACCTCACCTGTCGTCGTATCAACCGTGAGAAAGCTCCCGTACTCCGGGGACAGAGAAAACAGGTTGTCCCCCGTCGATGTCCCGCCGGTAGCAGAATGAACGAAAGATGGGATCATAGCGGCAATACTTTCAATATACAGCCGTCGATTGCTGGAATCATCGGGGTCTACTTGCACGTAGAAACTTGCGCCCGCCGATGTCGGACCCGGGGTCGTCTCAGCCGTCCCATCGCCCCAGTCGTTGTAGTTTGTAATATCTACGTCAGTTGCGGACTGGAGTGAAAAACTATACTCCGCATCCAACGCCCAGAATCCCGGGCCGGATCCATAGCCAGTGCGGCTGAGCGTGCCAGTAACAGACGGTGTGAGCGAGGTGGCTCCGCTGCCGCAAAGGATCATAATGCGGTCATCGGCGCACACACAGCCGCCATTTAACAACGGTTTCTTGCATCTCGTCGTGATTGGAGGATCACCCGGATCCTTGCCCGGTATCGTCTTGCCGCATCCGTTGTCGAAGCACTTCGCATTCATTGCTCCAGGCGGATCCAGGTATTTGCATCCTCCCCTCCCTGGCCGAAGACCGGCTGGACAAGCGCCAAGCCGACCGCACAACCCAAGATACAGATCGCAAGAGCGTATTTCATTTCGTGTCTCCTTTCTGAGAGATTTCCTTCAACGGTTTGCACATTCCTTCCATCTGTCGCATGTCGGTGTAAGCCGAAGACACACAGGGATCGTCAAGCAGACCTCGTACGACGTCGGGAACATTGCGTGACGCAGCGACGAACTCATCTCTAGCGCGAGAAAACAGACCCAACCGAGCGAATCCACGGGAGGCGATGAGCCGCGCGCCGGCCTGCAAAGAAGCATCCCAGGACTTCCATTCAGCGAGTCCCTCAAGAAGTTCTACCGCCTTGGTCCTTTCTTCGCGCAAGAGTGCAATCTCAATGGCGTAGCTACGTTTGCGCAGATCCTCGTAGGTATCTCGAACTCGAAATGCTCGGGAATTCAGAAGAGCGGAAGCTCCGTCAAGCTCCCGTGCGACAAGAAGGGGCTTGCCTTCGAGCCTGTATTTCCAAGCCCGAGCGACACGAGTCGACACCTCGATTCTCTCGTCCGTTCCCCGATCAGGCCGACGAGTCTGAATCTGCCGAAGGGAACTTTCTATCCATTCCGGAGTTGTCGATGAGATCGCCATGTCCACGACGACGTCCAGGAGTATCCACTTATGAACGTAATGAACTTCCTCATTCTCGAAAATCGCGTTCAACACGGAGAACGCTTCGTTTGTCTTTCCAAGGCCATGCAAACACCAGACCATCAATTCGACCAACGAGCGGTCGATGTCCGTGAATTCTCTGTCACTGTCACTGTCAGGCAAGTGGTCGAGCACGAATCTAAAGTCTTGCGCCCTCGCCAGGGCGCGAAGGTCATCCAAATACCCTAGAGTAAGAGTCCCGTCATGCGAGTCGACGAGAGAGGCCTGCAGTAGAGCGATCCCCTCGCTTCTACGGCCACTCACCAGGAGCAAGCGTGCGTACCAGGTGCGGAGCGCTACGTCCGACGTGCGGGCAAGTTGCTCTCCGATCTCGCCGAGCACGATCTCGGCATTCTTCGAGGACTTCAGGCCCCATGCAACAAGCGCGTAGCGGCGCCCCTCTTCGCGTCCGAGATCGTCCGGAGGTTCGGATTGCAATACTTGCTCTTCTCGAGAATGACGCTTGCGGGCAACCGCAAGGAGGGCGGTCTCGAGGTCCCGCCGACATTCCCTGCAGAATCGCGAGGGGTAACGGCTTCCGACGATCGATGCGAAGAAGCCGCGGACGACACTCCACGGCGTGGCCGTCGTCATGATGCAGCGCGTCTTCCTGCAATGCAACGGAGCCTGACGGGATTCGTGCGATGGGTTCCCTACGAGGCCGAGGAGATGCCCGAACTCATGAAGTACGACGTGCCCCAAGAGACGCTCGCGCATTTTCTTCGTACGGGCAGCCTTCTTGATTGCGCGGCAATTGACGACAAAACCCTGGACTGGAACCGGTATCCCATCCCGTTCCAGCACCCAGCGCTGCACGCTTCCGCCAACGAGCAATCCGCCCTGGGGAAAATCCTCGACAATGAGCACGTAGATGTAGGAACCGATGTCCTTCGTCGGTTCTCGAGCGGCGTGATTGAAGGGATCAGCATAATCTTGGGCGAGACGGGCAATCGTAGATTCGTTCCATTCTTGGGGAAGGTCTACTTCTGGAATCCTCTCCCCTACCTGGAACGAGATCGTCGCGCCCGGAACGAGCGCAGAAATCGTTTCCTCGACCCGCGCCGGCTCGTCGGAGGAGACCGAACACGACGAAGCGTTGTCGATTTCCATGATGACGCGACCGTCGACGAGATCGCCGACCAACCATAGCGGTGTCCCGCCGAATTGCGCTGATGTGCTGAGGGGCAGCAACAGCAACAGACAGTGCATAAGCCGCAGTACGAAGCATCGCCCGGACACCCGCCGATCACTCCCACCGAGACCGAGCGTCATCACGACCTCCCAAAACGACCTCCCAAACGTTACCCGCAAGGGAGCATCTTGATGTCCAATGCTCCCCACGACTCGCGCGAGGTTACCCCCCCCCTCCTCCTCCGTGTCAAGGTTTTTTTTCGCGTGACCCGACCCCCCCTGCGATTTCAAGGATCGCTTCTAGAATCTCGAGCGGGTGTGATGCTCACCGACACACCTTTGAAGGCCGGAGTCTTCGAGCGCCGATCGCTTACGCGGGGAACGAGCACGTTGGCTTCGGGAAAGTACATCGCGACGTTTCCGGGACGAATGTCGACGATGGCGATACCGGCCGCCATCTCTCCGGCGCTGCTGCGGACCACGACACGTTGACCTTCCACGAGCGAGCGCACCTCCGCGTCTTGCCGCGACATCATCAACACGTCGCGACGTGTGTTGCCGCGATAGAGATCTTCTTCGTCGTAAACCACGGTATTGAACTGCCCTTCCGAGCGAACCGTCATCAACCGAAGGCATCCCGGCTCGATCTCGAGATCGGGCAGCGGAGTGACGTGCATATGCGCCTTGCCGTCCGCCGTGGCAAAGACGGGAAGGTGAAAGGTCCGACCGTCGATCTGAAACTCGTTTCCGGAAGAATCGATCTCGGCGAGCCTGCGGTATCCGGGAACGACTTCCGCCATGGCCCGGCGAAGCGCCTGATGAGAGCGCAATTCGGACCATTCGAAACGCCCCGCCGGCAGAATGCGTTCCGCCAACGCAGCGATGATCTCGACCTCTGACCGCATCTCTCCTCCCACGGCCGGCCGGCCGCCCGACGAAAGGCGCACGTAGTTGAACATCGATTCTTGAGTCGTGGCTTGCTCTTCTTCATCGCGAGCCAATACCGGCAGAACCAAGGTCATCCGCCCTCGGCCGAGCACATGCCCCTGATTGAGACTCGTCGTCAGAGATATCGTCATCGGAATGCGCGCGAGCGCGCGCGAGGCCCATCGCAGATCGGGATTGCTCGCGTAGAGATTCCCGCCGAGTTGAATCGAAGCATCGATCTCCCCTCTTTCCGCCGCACACATCGAAGCGAAGGTATCGAAGCCCGCCGCTTTCGAGGGCTCGATGCCGTAGCGCTTGAGCATGGCTTCCGCAAAAGCTTTTTCCAGCTTCGGTCCGGCACCGACGGAGGCGATGCCCTGCACGTTGGAGTGGCCGCGAATCGGCAACATGCCGGTCCCGGGTCGACCGAGCCAGCCACGGCTGAGCGCCAGATTGGCCAAAGCCAGGATGTTGTCCACACCATGCGCGTGATGAGTCAAACCCATCGCCCAGAGCAAGATTCCCCGCTTCGCCTCGACGATCATCGCAGCGCAGCGTTCGATGGCCTCGCGATCGAGCCCGGAGGCAGCGAGCAGATCATCCCAGCGCGCCTCTTGGATATCCGCCAGGACATCCGGCCATCCGCTGACATATTGCCGCACGAAGTCCTGGTCGACTCCACCCGCTTCGACGATCGCTTTGAGCAATGCCTTGAAGACGGCGACATCGCCGCCGATATGCGGCTGCAAGTAGAGGTCTGAGATCCGCGAACCGAAAAGGAACGAGCGCCAATCGGACGGCACGCGGAAACGCACCAGCCCCAGCTCTCGCATCGGGTTGACGACGATCACGCGCCCGCCGCGACGCCGGATTTTCATCAATGCGGTGATCAGCCGCGGGTGGTTGCTCGCCGGATTGGCACCCGCCACCAATGCCAGATCCGCGCGTTCGAGGTCGTCGAGAACCACCGAAGCCGTACCGGAACCATAGACCGAAGAAAGAGCGACGCCGGATGCCGTATGGCAATAGTAGGAGCAGTTGTTCACGTGCTCCGAGCCGTAGGCCCGCGCGACCATCTGCAGAAGAAATCCCGCCTCATTGCTCGACCGACCGGAAAGATAGAAGAACACGCGCTTGGGGTCGGCGGCGCGCAGATGCTCGCCCGCACGCTCGAGCGCCTCGCTCCAATCGATGCGGCGAAAATGGCGATCGCCCGGCCCGGCGAAGAGCGGAAAGGTCAATCGGCCCAGCTTCTCGAAACGAGCGGGACTCCAGCCCGCCATCGCCTCGAGCGGGGTGCGTGCGAAGAGATCATCGCCGGCCGCTGCGGACATATCGGAGACCTGGGCTTGTATCGACTTCTTGCACACTTCCGGAAAGTGGCCCGCCTCATTCACCATCCCCCCACGCCGACCGCCCATGCCCAGAGCGCAGGTCTTGCACGCATTCTTCGATCGCAGGCGCGAATAGAGAGTCAAGAGACCGCCTGCTTCGCGTCCCTTGCGGAAGACGTACTTCAGCGCAGCGAGACCACCGCCCGCCTGCACTCGCGGGTTCAGGCGTCGTACCTCCGCCGGGAGACGAGCACATGGATAGTGCCGAGAATCAAAACCAGCAGCAAAAGACTCACTGTGGCGATGAGCACTCCCGGAATCCATGAGGGGATGAGCGTGAGCAAGTCCTCGAGGACGGCGTCAGGGGGCAACTGCCCCTGCTTCTTGGCCATGTTCAGCCACAGATTCGCCTTGCCGAACAGAGTCTCGCCCCACCAAAAAGCCTTGACGGCGATGGCGAGGCCGCCCCAGCCGACCAAGAGATAGATCCATGGGGCCCAGCGCTTGCGGTTGAGCAACGCCCAGCCGACCAAGATGAGCAGCGCTCCGAAGATGATCTCCGGCAAGGTGACATAGAGGTGATTCCAACGTCGCCAGTCGTCGAATACGGGAATCGTCCCCATTTGCCGCCTGAGCGGATCGAAGAGACGGACCGCCACGGCGTGGAGGACAAGAAGCGTTCCCATGGACAACGAGAGCCCGCCGAGCAAGCGACCCGCAAGCGGCAGCTTGGAGGCTTTTGCGTGCGACTCGGACACTACTCGAGCCTTTCGGTCCAGACTCGGTCTTCCAGACGCTGAAGGATATCGTCTGCGATGTCGAGGGGATCGCGATCAAGCGTCTCCACGATGATGTCGGCTTGTTCGTATTGCTCTTGGCGCTGTTCGAAGAGCGTCGTAAAGCGCTCGGCCGCCTCTTCGTCCATGGTGACGGCACCCCGCCGGACCGCCTCGGCCAAGCATTCTTCAAGGCTTGCATCCAAGAAAACCGACACGCCCGACTGCTGAATCGTTCGGCGGTTGCCGCGATCGAGAAAGACCGAAGCCCCGGTAGAGATCACCGAAGGCGGCCCGGAGGCCACCGCGACCAGCGCGCGGCGCTCGCGTTGCCGCTGGGCTGCATCGTCGCGGCGAAGCCCTTCCCGCTGCCGCGCACCCGCCTCGGCCAGCGCCTCGGTGCAGTAGAGCGGTCGATCGAGGCGCTGAGCCAGCGCATCGCCCACCGCGGTCTTCCCTGCTCCGACGTATCCAACCAGAAACAGGCGATCGGGAATCATGCGTCTTCTCCCTTGTTCGGGCCGTACCCACCTTCCGGGTGAACCCATCCGTACTCCCCGGCACGCACCGGGATGGTCAGACGATTCTCGGCGGGCGTCACGGGACAGGCAAATCCCTTCTTGCCGTAGGCGCAGGAGGGGTTGTATGCGAGATTGAAGTCGAGAACATACCAGCCATGCTCGCCGCCCGCGAGTTCGAGGTAGCGGCCCGTGGGGTAGGTCTCCATGCCGCTCGTGGTGTCCTGAAAGGGAACGAAGAGCTGCCCCCTGGCCTCGGCGGGCATGTCCTGGAGCTGATAGACCTGCAGGCTATGTTTTTTTCCGCCCCATTCGAAAGCGAGGTAGCCGTAGCGGATGGCCGGACGCTTCTCGCCCTCGGTGGTGATCATCACCAAATGGTCGGGATCTTCGTAGCGCTCGAGCTTGACGATGAAACGCAGGGATTCATCCATCGGAAAGTAGAGCAGGCCTTGGAATTCATCACGCCTGTCTTCGGGCCAAACGGAATTCGGCTCGCGAAAGCGCTCGTCCTTCTTGCGCCGATGCTCCATCACCGCGGCTTCCGAGAGAAACTCCAGCCCCTCGGCGGAATCGTGCGGCACCTCGTCGAAAGACGGCAAGCACGCCGTCAGCGAAGCTGCAGCGAGCACGAACACGAACGACCGAAGCACCGACCGACTCGACCGGCTCACCATGAGACTGGAATCCGAGCCTTGATGCCGTCACGGCTCTGAAAGAGGACGTATCGGTTCTGTCGGCCGTAAGCCCACAAGGCCGCCGTCAACAAGACGTCGTCGCGACAGTATGCGTTGACCAAGTCGAGCCTCCCTTGCTTGACCCACTCGAGAGACTGCAATCCGTCCGCGCTCTTTCCCCAGCCGAGCGTCTGCTCGCCCAGATGCGCCAGTTTGAGCCGGATGCCGATCTTCTCGCGAATCAGCGAAAGCATATCGAGGGTCTTGATCTCGCGCACGCGCGATCCGACATGTCCCTCGAGAACCGTCATATCGAAGCGATCCAAGTTGAACCCGACGACCCGGTCGGCCGCAAGCAGCCGTTCCACGAGAGCTTCGACATCGTCTTGGAAATAGCTTTGGAAGTGTCCGGTTGCACCGTCGAGCACCACGCCGAGCGCCATCCCCATCTTCGAGATATTCCCCCAGCCGCCGACATCGCTCGCACCGCGCAGGGTTTCCAGATCGAAATAGAGCCACCGGCCCTCGCTTTCCGCGAGCAACTCGCTCGGGCGCTTCACATCTTCGGGCCATCCGGCCTCGCTCAGGTCCATCGCTTTCACTGCTCCGGGATGCGGCCCCTCTCCCGACTTCGGATGCGCCGCCGGATCGCCCAGTGTATCGCCTCCTCGCGCGACGGGCGCGTCGGCACCCCGAACTCCTGCGTGAGAACCCTTGCGGTGACGCTCGAGCCAGGGAGCGACCTCGGATTCATCGGCGACTTCGGCGGGCAGGTCCCGGCGTCCCGTGAGCAGGTTCAGCAGATCGAGCGCGCCGGCTTTATCGAGCGGAACGTTCCCGGAACCGCACTTGGGTGAATAGACGCAGCCCGGACACCCCTCATCGCAGGAGCAATCAGCGACCAGATCGCGGGTCCTTTGGAAAAGTTCCTCCGCCCGCTCGAAAGCGGTCCGAGCAAGCCCCACCCCGCCCGGCCAAGCGTCGTATATGAATACCGCCGGAAGATCGAGCTGCGGATGCCGAGCGTAGGAGATGCCGCCGAGATCCCAACGATCGGAGATGGCGAGCAGCGGGAAAAGACCGATCGTCGCGTGCTCGACGGCGTGCAGGCCGCCGACGGGGTGGCGCTCGTCGGCCACGAGCATGCCC
>JALUUK010000438.1 GCA_027021395.1 Acidobacteriota bacterium | reverse complement strand
CCGCGATGAAAGAGTGACGGCCTCGCGACCGCGCGCGCTTCCGGCGTCCGCACCATCGCGCGTCCGGCGGAAAAAGAGCATCGACCGGCTCTAGTGTGAAGACAGGGTGGGCGAAGGCGTCGAGGACTTGCCCGCCGCAGCCTTTCCGACGGCCGACGCACCGGTCTTGACCGCTGAGCCCTGCGAACCCTTGCCGGTATCCATGTCGACGCTTCCCTTGAAGCGTGCGCCGTCGGAGATGGCGATGCGCGGCGAAACGATGTCGCCGAGAAGCGTGCTTCCCGTGGCGAGTTCGATGCGGTCGCCGGCGACGACGTCGCCTTTGACGGTGCCCTCGATGCGAATCGACTTCGCCTCGACGCTCGCGTCGATCGTGGCGGACTTGCCGACGGTGAGGTGGTGCTCTTTGAGGCGGACCACGCCTTCGACACGACCTTCGATAACGAGGTCTTCATTGCCGATGAGTTCGCCCTTGATCTGAATCGAAGGTCCAATCTTTGCTGTGCTGGATTCCATCTTCGTGCCTCGCGTCTGGGCCGGGGGCGTCATGGAAGCCGCCGGCTGCTCCTGGGATGGCGTATAGCTCGTCTCGGTCTTGGTCGTCGGTGTCCGATCTTCCGGATCTTTACGACCCCACATGGCCATCTAGCATCTCCTTAGCAATTAGCTACGACTACCTAGCCTACTCCGCCGATTCGGGCTCGTTCTTTTCCAGCGGGTACTTGGCAATCAGTTTTCTCATCGAATCGCCTGCGTTCTTGATGACCAGACCATCCCGGTCCGTAGAGAACGCCCTGTTGAGCGAGTGCATCGACTCCTGCCGACCGACCTCTCCTAGGATACGGGCCGCCTCGGCACGCGCCAAGGGATCGGACGCCTTGATGACTCGATCCTCGAGAAAGAGCAGCGCATCGGATTCGCCTAGAAAGGCCAACTGCCCGGCCATCACTACGGCCGGCATGTCTTCCGTCTCGTTACCGAGCGCCTCGTGCAGCTCGTCGATGGCATCCTTGCCGATCAATCGCGGAAGAGCCATGGCCGCCTTGCCGCGCACGATCTTGTCGTAGTCGACGAGACCGCGACGAACGTATTCGATGCCGCGAGGATCACCGAGCTTTCCGAGCGCCTCGACCGCCCAGGAACGGTTCTTCTCGTTGTCGTTTTCGAAGACGTTGACCATGGCCTCGAGAAGCTTCGGGTGCTGCAGCACGGCTTCCGGATCGATCCGCCCAAGCGTCACCACGCTCGTGTTGCGCGCGTGCTCGTCATAGTCGTTGATCAGCCGGTCGATCAGAAAATCGACGCTGACCGGCTGCTTGACGACGGCGAGCGAAGTCATCACCGCGCGCCGCGCACGCAGATTGGGATCGTTGGAAGGACCTTGCTTGGGCAAGGAGAGCTTGCCGAGTTCGACGAGAACCCGTCCGGCTTCCGGGTAGGAGGCCGGATCGACGTCCTGCAGGGCTTGGGCCACAGCCTCGCGAATGTGGCGGCTCTCGTGGCGAATCAAGGTCTCGAGCGCGCGCACGGCGGCGTCCGTCCCGATCCGTCCGAGCGCTTGCACGGCCACGATCTGAACGATCTCGGGTTCGATCTCGATGATGCGCAGCAGATCTTCGATATTCTCATCCGCACCATTGACGCCGAGCTTCGCCGTGACCTGCGATTTCTCTTCGACGCTCCCGCCTCCGGCGGGGCTCGAAGCCGAGCAACCGGCCATCAGAAGACCCGAAATGAGCAGGAGAACCGCCGACGAAACGACGGTCAGGCGCGATGCGTTCGGCAGAGCCGGCACCGGAATCCGGTGTGTGCTGATGGACCGCTCGTTCATCTGGAGTCGACTCCTCGCTTCCCAAGCGCCGCGCACCGGTAGGTACCGCCACCAGGAAAATGCTATCTTGGGGTGTCATTTGCAAGGGGTCAAATGCTCAGAGTATTCGCCGTGGGCTCTCAACTTCGCCTTTTTCTCTCGACCGGCCTGCTGGCCTGCCTGCTCGGCTCGACGGCCGATCCGGCCATCGCCAAGAAGCGGGAACGCGGGCCGCTGGCCGAATGGCACAAGGGGCCGGTTCGCTATCTGATCACTTCCCAAGAGGCCAAGCTCTTTCGCCGCCTAGACAGCCAAGAATCGCGGATCGCCTTCATCCACCGCTTTT
>JALUUK010000437.1 GCA_027021395.1 Acidobacteriota bacterium | reverse complement strand
CGATCCGACGGAGAATGCCGAGATCAGCGTGACGCAGACCGGACCGCTCACATGGCAAGTCACTTTCGCCGGCGGCGCCGCCGGCCGGCAATACGATCTGGCGGCTGCCAACGATCTAATCGGAACGACCAGCAACGGCCTGACGATCACGGTCGAGCAGACGGCTCAACAGGGTGTCAGCGAAATCCAGGAAGTCTACTTCGCCGGCGATCTCTCCGGCGGCAGCTACCTGATCGTCACGCCACACGGCACGACCGATCCGATCGCTTTCGATGCGACACTCGCTCAAATCCAGTCCGAACTGGAGGACATCTACGGTGTCGGCAACGTCACGGTGACCGAGGCCGGCACACAGCAGGATTGGACGGTCGAGTTCGTCAACGGGAAGGGCAGCCAGAATATCAACACGCTGACCGGCGACGGGACCAACCTGACCGGCGGTGCCGGCACCGTGACGATTACGGTCCTCCAGGACGGGCAAACCGGCCAGAACGCCAAGCAATCGCTCAGCGTCACCGGCTACGCCGGCTACGTGCGGCTGATCTACGAGGGCGAATACACGGAGCCGATCGCGTACAACGCCACGGCCTCCGACGTGCAGAGTGCGCTGGAAGCGCTCACTGCGATCGGCACCGGCAACGTATCCTGCACTGGCGGACCGCTCAGCACGGCGGCGGTGACGATCGAATTCACCGGCGCGCTGGCCGAAACTGCGGTCCCGCTGCTGGAGGTCGAGGCGGTCCATCTGGATCAGCCTTACGCCACCGTCACTGTCACGCGCCCGGGCAGCGCCGCCGCGAACGAAAAGCAGCAGCTCAGTCTGTACGGCTCGCCGACTGGCGGCACCTTCACGCTGACCTTCGACGGCCAGACGACTTCAGCGATCGCCTACAATGCGACGGCCGCAACCGTCCAATCCGCGCTCGAAGCGCTGAGCAATATCGGCGCGGGCAACGTTTCGTGCACCGGCGGTGCACTGCCGGATAACCCAGTCACGATCGAATTCATCGGCACCCTTCAGAAATCTCCGCAGAATCTGATCACGATCGACGCGAGCAATCTGACCGGCTCGTCGATCAGCGTCACCGCGTCGACCGTGCAGGACGGCAATGCCGGCGTACCCTCCCCGGCCCATTTTTGGAACTTCGATGACGGTGACTACTCGAACGACCAATACAGCGACCTGGTCGGCGACATCACCCTTGCCGGCGGCGAGAGCACAACGGGAAAGTGGAACGGCGCTGTGGCCTGCTATGCGTGGGACTGGGTGTCTAGTGCTCCGGTCGGTCAGGAGATATTAATTGGCGAGGCCGGATTAACGGTCGCGTTCTGGCAGAAAGGTGCCATTGGAGCTTTCGGCACTGTGGTGGGGGCGACGAATCAATGGGCGATTGGCCGTCAGGAAGGACGATTCATTATTACGCTGGTGCAAGAAAACTGGGCACCGCAATATGCTCTACTCCTCCATAACGATCTGAACAATTTCGAGCAATGGCACCACGTAGCCATCAGCTTTCGCAAACTCAATTCGTCGGGGACTCAGGTCGAGGTGAAAGGCTACGTCGACGGGCAGCTTCTGCTGAGTGAGGTCGTAGCCCTCGACCAGCCGCTCGGCGGCGACGAGAACTCCTATCTGATGTTGACCAACGGCGTCGTCGACGAATTGGGCTTGTGGAATCAAGTACTCACAGACGGAGAGATTGCTGCGATTGCGGCATCGGGCCCCTACCCCGACTACGGTACCGCCAACGAAATCCAACGGCTGACCAAGACCGGCTCCCCGACCGTGGGAACCTACCGCGTGACGTTTCAGGGACAGAGCACGGATATTGACATCAATGAGTCCCAGGCCGGGATCGAGGCCGCGCTGGAGAGTCTCAACACGATCGGCGCCGGCAACGTGCAGGTGACCGGAGACTTTGTGAACGGTTCGACAGTCGACATCGAGTTCGTCGGCGACCTGGCCAAGACCGACGTGCCGCAGATCACTGTCGATTCCAGCGGTCTCTGGGGCAACGTCGCGCGCACGCAGGTCGGTCACGACGGGGTTGACGAGCAGCAAGAGCTCGACGTGGGCGCGGCCGGCGGTACCTTCACGCTGACTTTCAGCGGACAGACGACTTCGGCCATCAGTTACAATGCCACGGCCGCGACCGTC
>JALUUK010000436.1 GCA_027021395.1 Acidobacteriota bacterium | reverse complement strand
CTCATTTCCAGGAGGATGACTCCAGATGGCCTGCTCATGATGAACGTTCTCGACCTTTCGTCGAAGCGACGACTTCTAAATTCGACCGTTGCGACCTTGCGCCGAGTTTTTCCTTCGGTGCATGGGCTGCTCGGACGAGACGGGAGCAATATGCTCTTCGCATTCACCTCCGAGCGAAGTCTCGAGAAAAGCCGCTCGGAACTCAGCGGGTTTCGGGGCTCACCGCTGCTGGAATCCATGGCGGCCGGTGCGGCACCCGCCCTCACGGAGTTGCAACACGAAGCCAATGCCATCGTGCTGACCGACGATCGAGCCCCCGTAGAGCCGATGATCCATGAGATGCTAGCCGAGGCTCGCGCCCGAGTACGCAACACGAGATAAGATAAGAAAAGGGCGGGCCGAATGGCCCGCCCTTTGTGGTTGATGCTGCTGTGATCAATTCCTAGTAGCTACCTACCAAAGGAATCATCACTTGAGGGGACGGAGAATCCGACCTCCGCCCGCGGGGAAAGCTTGCGGCACTTCGAGTTCAACCGGACCGAAGGTCTGGACGGCGTCATCGATATCGATGGACTCGATCTGGTAGAACACGCCGTTACCCTGCAAACGAGCGCCGGCCGGAACGTTGTTGTCGAGATAGGTGTAGGCAGAAGGCTCACCCTTGGCTCGAATCAGATCCGACACACGAGAGTAGGGGCCATCCTGTGTGAACGCACGCGTTACGTAGAAGCCGCGCACGCCGTCTTCGAGGGAGGTCTTCCAGGAAACCTGCGCACCTTGACGGATCCCCACGGCCTTGATGTCGTAGATCTGGGCCGCCAAACCGCCACCGCCGATGTACACCGCCTGTCCATTGCTAGAGAGGAACTTCGTCGTCATGCTAGCCCCGCCGAAGTAGTTCGACAGGTTCAAGCGAATCGCAAAGGTCACGCATTGCTCATCGCCGGGAGCCAAACCGAGATCGGAGAGCAGAACCGTCGTACTCAAGGTTCCGGCAGGCTCTGTGCGCAGGAGGGTGAAATCTGCGGGGGTCGCATCCGGGCAAGCACCTCCACCCGGAGCGAGTATCGCGTAGTTGATGTCGTATGCCGCTTCGTCGCCTATATCCTGTGCCGTGGCGCGCTCCCAATCCAGATCGATCGAACCGGCAACGGAGTCATAGTTGCCCGCACGGGGAACCGGAATCGGACGAAGGCCGCCTCGACCATTCTTGGTACCACGGGGGACATTGGGGACCGGCACTGCGTCGCCATAGGCCTGATTGCAAGGGCCCATGCAAGCCACAGGAGAGCCACCGACGCAGTTCGGGTCACGCCACAGCATGGTCTCGTTACCGTCAACGACCTGACCTGCCCAAGCGTAATACCCCTCGTGCTGTCCCGTACCCGGATTGAGTTCCATATCCAGGATGTGGTAGAAGGTCGTGCCGAAAGGCTGGTTATCGAAACCCTCGATATTCTCAGAATATCCGCGATAGGCCCGCGGGTTTGACTTGTAAAGGCCCATCTCGCAAGCCCTGTCATCATCCACGGTGTAAGGGCAGTTGTCACTGCCGTTCACCTTGGCGCTCGCTGGCGTGAAGTATCGCTGCCAGATGATCTCCGGCTGCGGATCTGTTTCCGTCAGATTACTCTCAATGGGAAAACTGGCCGCTTGCGCCGTCACGGGAAGAAACAAAAGCACCGCGGCGGCGAGAAGGCCTAAGAGCATTCTCTTCTTCATAGTTGTTACTCCTTGAATATCCACACTCCCGTTCAATAGTGAGGATAGTTGTACGGTCCACCGCCGCTGCCGGCGAAGGTGATGACGGCCTCGCCCAGTTCGATCGTGAAGTTGAAAGTGTTGGACTGGCCGCTGAACCAATCGATGTTGCCGGTGTTGTCCGACTTGACCTTAGCGATCCGATCGATCCCGTCACCCGTTTGAGTATTCAGGTCGTTGAACAACTCATTCGCCTTGGAATGCGTGCCGTGATAGGGCGCGCCCAGGTTGAATACCTCGTTGGCCGTGAAGTTGAGGGAATAGTTGGGATCGTGAGAACCCACGATGACCGCGGTCGTGACTCCGCTGGCACCAGCAAAAACCTTATACCCCTCGGCCTTGATGACATCGAAGTTGAAATTGTTGGACTGACCGCTGAACCAATCGACCGAACCCGTATTGTC
>JALUUK010000435.1 GCA_027021395.1 Acidobacteriota bacterium | reverse complement strand
CGGTTCCGGCGTCATCAAGACCCATTCCGGAGCCAATCCCGCCGTCGTCGAGGCGACGATTCGGGCCAGCACTCCGAGGTTCTTCTCCTCGGCGTACTCCGCCGAGGTCACCAAGACCGCCGCAGCTCCATCGTTCGTTCCCGGGGCGTTGCCGGCCGTCACACGCCCGTCTTTTCTGAACACGGGGCGCAGACGAGCGAGCGTTTCCATGGACGTATCCGCGCGCGGCGATTCGTCGCGGGCAAAGACCACGGGCGCCCCCTTTCGCTGCGGCACTTCGACCGACACGATTTCGTCGTCGAAATGACCCGCCTCGGCGGCCGCAAGCGCGCGCTGATGGGAAAGCACCGCCCACTCGTCCATTTGCTCGCGGGAAACCTCGTAGCGATCCGCCACACGCTCGGCCGTCTCGCCCATGTGCACATTCTCATAGGCATCGGTGAGGCCGTCGTGTACGAGCCCATCGACGAGCGTCTGATGGCCCATCTTGTATCCGCGCCGCACGCCCATCATGTAGAAGGGAACGTTGGACATCGATTCCATGCCGCCCGCGATGACGGCCTTCGCATCGCCGGCGCGGATCGCTTGATCGGCGATCATCACGGCCTTGAGCGCGGAACCGCAGACCTTGTTGACGGTCATGGCGGCGACGGTTTCCGGTAGACCTGCGCCTAGCGCCGCCTGACGCGCCGGGTTTTGTCCCACCCCGGCTTGGCAGACATTGCCCATGATGACTTCGTCGATCTCTGCGCCATCGACTCCGCCGCGCGCGAGGGCCTCGCCGACGACGATCGAACCGAGGCGTGTCGCGGGAAGCGAAGCGAGCGATCCCATGAATTTTCCGAGCGGTGTTCGGCAGGCAGCGACGATGACGGACGATGGAGTCTTCATGAGCATCTCTTTTTCTTTTTTTTCCGAAGCGCGACAGTATATCAATCCGCCGAGATGGAACCCAACGACACCCGTCGTTTCTTTGCCCGAGATCAAAGAAAACGGGCCGCCAACGTTTTTCGCTTGGCGCGAGCTTGACTCCGAGGCCGCGCTGCTGAGACAATGCACCGCGCGTCTCGGGACCATTGGCAATGGACCTTCGCGGTGAAGGAACGATGGGGCGGTTCCGGTTTTCCACGGGCCGTGGTGAGGAGTGAATCAGGAGTCCATGGGCGGTAACCCGCGATCCGAGGCGTTCATCGACGACGTCGGCATCGCGTGCTTTCCGCCCCAACGGCTCCCGATGGGAAGCTCTTCGTGGGCAGTGCTCACAAGCAGTGCTCACTAAAGAGTTTCTCATAGAGCGGGAACAATGGTCGTCTTGGGCGTTGCTCGATGGCTGGAGAGTGGGCGGTGCAATATCTCAACGACGGCATGGAAGTGGATGTAAGCCGGTTCGGTGATGCGAGGGTTCGAGTCGATGACGGCGGTCGCGAAGCGGGGGCCGAAGATGCGACCCGCTCCCCTCTCGCCGATCTGGCCTCGACCAATCCCTCCATCGTCGAGCGTGCGAAGGAAAGCCTAGCCGAGGCGGGGCTCGAGAGCATCGACCTTCTGCTCGAAGGCCTCGACGCCCACGACGAGCGATTGCGGCTTCGCTCCATCTCTCTCCTTTCTCTGATCGCCGATCCGCGAACCGAAGCGGCCATGGCCTCCCTGCTTCACGACCCGCAGCCGGCCATCCGGCAGCGCGCGGCCGGCGCGCTCGCGCGCATGCCCTCGCGCAGAACCGTTGCCGCGCTCTCCCGCCTGCTGAGCCGGGAATCGCATCAGCGCGTCCGGATCTCGGCCGTGCATTCGCTGGTCCGGCTGGTCCAGACCGGCCACGATGAAGCGGCCAAACCCGCCATTTGCCTGATGAGCGAACCGACGGAGAGCTGGCGTCTACGCAACGCCGCCATGGAGGTCCTGCGCTGGATCTCCACCTCGGACGAAGCCGTGGCCGTGCAGCCGTTGCTCCAACGCCTGAGCCGAGATGCCGATGCCCGCGTTGCGCGCAAGGCGCGCCGGCTCCTGGAAAGCCCCGGCCGGCCGCGCCTCGAGCCCTGGGCGCTGAACCACCTCGTCGAAAGCCTCGGCTCGACACGGCTCGCCGTGTGGCGGCGTTCCGTCTCCCTGCTCTCTCGCGTCGGCGGAGAAATCGTCGAGCCGATCGTCGAAAGTCTGCTCGCTCGACCG
>JALUUK010000434.1 GCA_027021395.1 Acidobacteriota bacterium | reverse complement strand
CCCTCGACGGATTTCGGTCTCGGCGACGGTGGAGAGCCCCGGCCGATGACCAAGGCCGAACTGGTCGATGCGATGGCGAAAGAGACGGGCGTAGCAGGCGGGGCTTTCGACATCAGCAAGAGCAGTGCGATGAAGAGGGGTTCTCGCGCGGCTCTCGCGGGAGTCGTTGCAACGGAGATCTGGACGCGATCGGCGCGCGTAGGTCGCAACCCGCAGACCGGCAAAGAGATTCAAATCAAAGCCAAGAATACGAGGCTTTCCGAACCGGGCGGCGCTCAGGGTGGCGATGAGGATGGTGACCGAGCGGCCGAGGACAATGTCTGCGTCCCCGACCCGTGCCCGGAAGGTCGCAAGTGCGTGACGAGGGACGGAAAGACGTATTTTTGCTTTCGTCGATTGAAGCCCAACATACCTGAGCTCGCACCGACCTGCGGGCCGGGGACCGTCGCAAGCGCCGGCTTGTGTGGGCCTAGCGATGCACCCGGACTTCGACGTTCAGCCGAAGGTGGTACCGGCGGTCTTCGCTTTTCGCAGAACGATCCCTGCGATCCCAACCCCTGCGACGGCGTATGCATTCCCGACCCCTCGGGCGTGGGTCATACCTGCGAAGCGGAAAGGTTCACCACCGGCAGAGGCAAGAAGGTGAAATTCAAAGCCGGTGCCGATCTTTCCAAGAAGGTCAACTGACCCCGGCCGATCTCCGGTCGATGCGCTACGGCAACGCGAAGTTCATGCCGGTGGAGTGTGGGCGAGTGCGAAGGTGTCGACATGCAGGGCGCCGGCTTCTTGGACGGCGCGCGCAGCTTCGCGCAGCGTGGCGCCGGTCGTGGTGATGTCGTCGACGATCAACACGTTCTTGCCGGCGACGACCCGCGGCTTGGCTCGGAATAGGCCGACTAGTGCCGTACGGCGCTCTCGGGCGCTTCGCTTCGTTTGTGTGCGGGTCGGGCGAATCTTGCGCAGCGCATTTCGTTTCGCCACGCATTCGAGATGGCGTGCGAGTGAATCCGCCAGCCAGCCGGGAACCGCACGGCGGTAGCTCAGACGAAGGGGGTCGGCGGGCACCGGGACGATCAGATCGGGGTGGAATCCCCCGGAAGCTTTCCAAACCAGCGCCATGCGCCGGGCCAACGGAGATGCGAGGTACTTTTCCGCCGAGAACTTCAGGCGGCGGTGGATCTTGACGATGCCGCCGCGATAGGTGAAGGCTGCTCGCGGTGTTTCTCCGTCTGTCGTTTCGGCACGCGTCAATCCGCACCAGCAAGCGGGACAGATGCCGCGCAGCGCACGTCCCGGAAGCGGCGAGAGGCACACGGGACAAGGGCCGGACCAGCATGCCGCGGCCAGATCGAAAGCCCCTCGGCGCAGGATACGCCGGAATTCGCGCATCAATCCAAAGCAGGGTAGACCGAGTCGAGCGATGGAGCGCTGATCTTCGGTGTGGCTTCACTCAAGTCGGAGTTCCGAAAACGCAGAGACCCGAAGGTGCCGCATTGCGAGCAACGATCGGACCACTCCGTGGCCACGGTCTCGCAGAATCGGCACCTGTGCCTTTGCACACCGGCTTCGCTTTGCAAGGCGTCGCGATAGAAGTCGGCGGCTTTTTCCATCATGCCGCGGCGAAGATAGGTTTCGGCGGCGAGCAGGGTCACGGTTTTCGATCGGCCCGATTCTTCAAGCAGATGTTCCCATTGGTCGGCGGCTTCATCGAGCATCTCTAGACGCAAGTAGAGTCCACCGAGGGCGACTCGCGCGGCCGCTTTGTGCTGCGCCTTGGCGACGAGTCCGCGAAGTGCCGATATCGCTTCTTCCGGATGTTCCCGCTGAAGGTCGATTTCGATCAGCCGGGCCAGCAGCACGGGTTCGCCGAAGGCGTCGAATCCTTCCAAGAGGACTTTTCGCGCGGCATCGATGGAGTCATTGGCCGCCTTCACCTCGGCCAAGAGCAGACGGGCAGGAAGAAACGAGGGGTCTTCTTTGAGAATCTTCTGCAGGCTGGATTGTGCGCTGCGCACATGACCCGCCTCCGCGCGCGCTCGAGCCAATTCCGTGCGGATGCCGAGACCTTGCAACACGTCTTCGGTCGCGGGCTGGTGTTGCTTTCTCCAGCCGGAAGAGAGTTCGTTTTGCAAGCGCTCCGCTTCTTCGAAACGCCCGGCGTCGATGGCCA
>JALUUK010000433.1 GCA_027021395.1 Acidobacteriota bacterium | reverse complement strand
CTGCGGCGTTCCGCCGATGGACCATGATCGCGGGGGCACCGGCCGCCGCCGGGCCGTTTCCGGTTGAAACAGGTTGAACGAAAGAGGACCAACGATGAAAGCGAACACCCATCCGGATTACTTTGATGTCGTCGTGGAATGCGCTTGCGGCGCGTCCTACGAGACCCGGAGTACCAAGAAAGACCTGCGTGTCGAGCTTTGCTCCGCGTGCCATCCCTTCTTCACCGGAAAGCAGAAGCTGGTGGATTCCGCCGGTCGCGTCGAGAGGTTCCAGCGGCGCTACAGCCGCCGTGGCGCGTCTGCCAAGAAGGAATCCTGACCACGAGCACCGAACGAGGCATTCATTGCCGGATCTGAGCCATCGTGAGCCTTCTTGCGCCGCTGGTCGGCCGTTTGGCCGAAATCGAAAAGGACTTTGAAGCCCTGGCCCTCGAAATGGCCCGGCCGGAGATCGCGTCCAATCCCGCCGCCTACAAGGAGGCGTCGACTCGCTATGCCGAACTCGAGCCGCTGGTTCGAGCTTTTCGTGCTTATCGCTCGACCGTCGAAGAGATCGAATCCGCGCGCAAGATGCTGGAAGAGGAAGATGCCGAACTTAGCGAACTTGCGCGTGAGGAGTTGGTCGGATTGCAATCGCGTCAAGCACTCCTCGATACCGAGATTCGTGCGATGCTGCTGCCGAAGGATCCCAACGACGACAAGAATGTTATTCTCGAGATTCGGGCGGGGATCGGCGGCGGCGAGGCCTCCCTCTTCGCCGCCGAACTGGTGCGCATGTACCAGCGCTACGCCGAGAAGAACGGCTGGCGCTTTCAAATCATCGATCTTTCGGAAAGCGAAATCGGCGGCGTCAAAGAGGCCGTGGCGGAGATTTCCGGAGATCGCGTGTATTCGCGGCTGAAATTCGAGTCCGGCACCCACCGCGTTCAGCGCGTTCCGCAGACGGAAGCCCAGGGGCGCATTCACACTTCTGCAGCGACCGTAGCGGTTCTTCCCGAAGCCGACGACGTCGATATCGACTTGGATGAAGACAAGGACCTGCGCATCGACAGCTACAGTGCATCCGGTCCGGGCGGGCAGCATGTCAACCGCACGTCATCGGCAGTGCGCATCACGCATCTTCCCTCGGGTCTCGTCGTGCAGTGCCAAGACGAGAAGTCGTGGCATAAGAATCGCGCCAAAGCGATGAAGGTTCTTCGGTCGCGGCTGCTCGACATCGCGCTTTCGCAGCAGCATGCAGCCGAGGCGGAAGAGCGCCGAATGCAGATCGGCAGTGGCGAGCGATCCGAGAAGATCCGCACGTACAACTTCCCGCAAGGGAGGGTGACGGATCACCGGATCAAGCTGACGGTGCACAAGATCGAGCAATTCATGATGGGAGAGATCGATGAAATGGTCGAGGCTCTAGCCACCGCCGATCGGGCGAAACGTCTCGAAAAGGCGGCCGAGTCCTGAGCGCACTTCGAACTTTGCGACACCATCTGAACGAGTCGATTCTCATGCTCGACAGGGCCGGGGTCCCTTCGCCCGACGTCGATGCGCGTATTCTGATTTCCGACGCTCTAGGATGTACGCCTGCGGAACTCGGTCTACGGGCGGATTCCGAGGTGTCCGAGGAAACGGCGTCGCTCGTCGCGCGCCGAATCGCCGCCCGTGCGCGGCGAGAGCCTTTGCAGCATATTCTCGGTCGTTGGCCCTTTCTGGAACTCGATCTTCGGTCGGATCATCGCGCATTGATTCCCCGGCCGGAAAGTGAAGATGTGGTCCTCGCCGCGCGAGACTTGCTCGATTCGCACTCGCAGACGCGCATGATCGATGTGGGGACCGGTGGCGGCGCGCTGGCGTTGGCAGTCGCCGCCTCGCATCCGAAGTGTGAGATCGTGGCCCTAGACATCGATGGCGAGGCTTTGGCGCTCGCGCAAGAAAATCGCTGTGAACACGGGCTCGAAGAACGAGTTCAACTCGTCCAGAGCGATTTACTCGCAGCGGTTTCGGCGGCGGAGGCCTTCGACCTCATCATCGCCAACTTGCCATACGTGTCCTTGGAGGAATACGGAGTTCTAGAGCCGGAGGTGCGGGATTTCGAGCCCCGGCAGGCTCTGGTGGCCGCACGGGGCGGCTTGGAACTGATCTTTCGTCTGCTTGCGCAAGCCCCGGCATGTCTTCGTCCG
>JALUUK010000432.1 GCA_027021395.1 Acidobacteriota bacterium | reverse complement strand
GACGCGGCCGTTTTGGGCGGGACCCGGAGAGGTCGCTGCACCCATCGCGCCGTCCACACCGAAGGACATTCCGACGGCTACGCAGTTCTTGCAAGAGGCCTGATCACCGATCTTTCCGGGCTCGGCTGAGCTTCCCGAGTCGCTAGCTTCACCGTCGTTCCCGGCGGCGACAAAGACGAGGTTGACCGGATTCGCCAGAATCGCGGTGTCGATGTCGGCAGCGTCGGGGGCGTACTGCGGTCCGAGCGGGTTGGTGGAGCCGAAAGAGAAGTTGTGATCGGTGGCTCTGTAGTCGTTCCAAGTGGAGGTGATCTGCGACTCGAGATTACCGGAGGCGATCCCGCCGGAGGAGCAATCGTTGTTCGCATCGACGAAGACGATCATCGCGCCCTTGGCGACACCGTCGAATGCGCCGTCGTTGAGTTCATCGAATGCGCCGTTCGTGTCGTTGTCGGAGTAGAAGCCGTCGCCGTAGTCGTTGGGCGTTTGGTCGTCGGTCGGGCTGGGGTTGGACGGAGCGGGAACCGTTCCGCGCGTCGCGTTACCGACCGCGATGCTGGAGACGACCTGTCCGTGCGAGCCTCCGTTGCCGGGGGTGTCGCATGCGAGAAAATCGCCGGAGCCACCGTAGTCATTGGCGCGCTGGTAGCAGTGCAGCTTGCGGTGATCGGGGGCGACTTTACAGGCTTGAGCGTCGACCCAGCCGGAGTCGGCGCGCGTATCGGCGAAGTCACCCGCATCGACGGAGAGTCCGCTGTCGGTGACATGGGCGGTTTGTCCGTCTCCATCGATACCGACTTCCCAGTAGGGGAAATCACCGAACAGACCGGAGTTGTTCTGAATGTTCAACGCGCCGCGGGCACCGAGGAAGACGGCGGCAGCGCGCTCGGAGATGGCCCGGACGGGCTCGAGCTTGGCAAGTTCGGGAACACGGCTCAGGTGCGCCGTGACATAGAGCTGCGTCGCCCGGGTGTTGTGGGAAGCCCAGGTGACGTTACCACCGAGCGCTTGGATCAGCTTGGCGGTGGCGGTGGCGTCCTCTCCGGGGAAGAGGCTGACGGCCAGGTCGACCATCGGCGAAGCGGCGGCCTCAGCACTCAGCTGCGGGCGACGTCCGACGGAGGGGTCGATCTTGAAGGCCGGATGCCACGGCTCGACGTGCTCGACGTAAGCGGATGTGGACATCAGGTCGTACGCCACCTGGTTCGCGCGGACGAGCAAGGATTTTTTCGGAACCGGGTACATGACCTCGGCGCCGAAAGAAGCCAACTCGGTGCGCGCGGCATCGGTCGGGGCCGTATCGCGCAGGGTCACCACGAAGTACTGGGCGTAGCCCTGGGCGAGGCCGGCGAGGCTGCCGGTGAGTTCCGGGGGAAAGGGAAGCGTATCTCCCATCCGGAAGGCGCCGACGGACGTGATGATCACATCGCTCGGAGTCTCTTTTCCGGGAACTCGCACGTCACCGTAGCTCGGGCCGGTGCGAAAGGGCCACCAAGCGACGGTGCGGGGAAAGGTTTGAACTCGAATGGGCTCCGCATCGACGGCTTCATTGAAGACAGACCTCCCAGGGGCTTTGGTACCCAACTGGGGCCCATCATGGGCAGTGTCGTCTCCGGCAAAGCCGGCAAAGGGAGCGGCCAACATGACCCCCGCACAAAGGATCACTCGGATCCAACGCGGGGAGTACAGCCGATCGCGCATGACTTCCTCCTCCAGAGGAAAAACCTGTTTTCGTTCGCCCCCGTACCCACTACGGGGGCTTCCCGTTTTCCACCGCGATGGTGGAGCACAACCTCGACCACCCACAGTACAAACGCTGCTTTGTGAGCCGGAACTGGAGTCTCTGCTTAGAGTTGCAGCCTTGGGGAGAGGCTACCGACACTCCGGACAGATGACAGGGCTGCGTGAAGGTACGCTGAGCCATCTGGGACGTCAACTCGGATTTTGAGGCGGAATGAGGGGCGAAGTCCCGCAAAGAACGGGGTTTTGCTCCGCCGAGCAAGGCAAGTCTCGGCCCACGCATAGTTTCGCGTTTCTTGCTGCGACGGCACCGCGCAACAGACGTTTTTCTTGCCGCAGGGCACCTCCGTGAAGCGGCGCTGAGGTGCCCCTCCTTTCCCTCTCCCTGATTCGGGATAAAGTAATCTTCGAGGGATCCGGCGACGCGCGAGATCG
>JALUUK010000431.1 GCA_027021395.1 Acidobacteriota bacterium | reverse complement strand
TTTGATATAGGGCGGTAGCGGCGGCAACCCTTCCTGCTCGAGCCATTCCCGCACGGGCCGCTCGCCCTCGATCAGAACTTCGCTTTCTCCCCCTTTGCCGGGCCCCTCGATGACTTCCGCTACGAAACCACCCGCAAAATGAACAACCTCTCCTTCCCGTGGAGCGCGCGACGCCCCGATCAAACAACGCCACCGTTCCTTCCCGGAAGCGACCTCTTCGAGCCTTTCGAGAAGAAAGACCTCCACCCGGCCGCCGGTCGCCTTGCGGCCGTACACGCGCGCCGGAACGACACGCGTATCATTGGCGACCAGCAAGTCCGTCTGTTCGAGCAAATCCGGCAGATCACGAACCAGGTGATCTTCGATGGAGCCGCTCTGACGACGCAAGACCATCAATCGCGCCGCGTCCCGAGGCTCCATGGCGCGTTGCGCAATTCGATCCGGCGGAATTTCGTAGTCGAAAAGATCGACATCCACAGCGGCGTCTTTCCTTGCTCGCCGCCCGGCCGCGTCCGAATCCCTTCCAGAGAATCTCCACAGCCGAGCGATGAGAGACATGAGCCGTGATCTTCATCCGCTGCCGACCTGAGCGCAAGCCCGAACGACCTCCCCCGGCGCGAGGAGCCAAGGCGGAAAGTCGAGCTAGGCCCTTTTCGCAAGCAAAGCGCAACGAGGAATGAGCATGAGTTCGACGATGGAGCTCCCTTTGGAGTCTTCGCGGCTCGACACCCGGCACCGGGGCCATTCGATGAGGTAAACTGCCGCCGCTCGACCGGTTCGCCGAAAGATGTGCTCTGCACACGGTCTAGACTTTGCCATGAGGAGAACGATGCCGAATCACCGCTTCATCGACTATCGTCCGCCGCGCTTGAGCCCGGCCGAGGCGCTCGCTCGAGCCGAGGATTTCCATGCGCGCATGGACTCTCGTCGCAGCGTCCGTTTCTTCTCCGACGAGCCGGTACCGCGCGCGCTGATCGAGCGGGCGATCATGACGGCCTCGACCGCGCCGTCGGGTGCACATCGGCAGCCGTGGCGCTTCGTCGTGGTAGGCTGCCCGAAGATCAAGGCCGCCATTCGCGTTGCAGCGGAAGAAGAAGAGAAGATTTCCTATGAGGGCGGACGCATGCCCGAAGAGTGGCTAGAGGCGCTCGCGCCGCTCGGCACGGACTGGCACAAGCCCTTCCTCGAAACGGTTCCGTGGATCGTCGTCGTCTTTGAAGAACTCTATACCGAAACCGCGGAGGGAAAGCGACGGAAGAACTACTATGTCAAGGAGAGCGTCGGCATAGCTTGCGGACTCTTCATTGCAGCACTTCACGACATGGGCCTTGCCACCTTGACCCATACGCCGAGTCCGATGGCTTTCTTGGCCAAGATTCTCGATCGCCCTCCATCGGAAAAACCGTTCATTCTTTTCCCCATCGGATACCCCGCCGCTGATGCCACCGTGCCCGACCTCGAGCGCAAGACTCTCGACGAAGTCTCGGTTTGGCATCTCTAGGTAATCCATCCGGATTCGTGACCTCTGATGAAAATGACGAGATTCGAAAATATGAGCGCGTTCGATGGCAGAGCCGGCGCCGAGAACTCGCCGTGAAGGCGAGAAAGGAACCGACGCCTCTTGGCAGGGGCGATCTCGTCGGCCTCACTCTGATCATCGGCCTCTATGTCGTCTTGACCCATCGATTTTTTTGGCCCCCCTTGGCCAAGGCGTTGAACCTGAAGACCCCCGGACTTTGGTTCAATGACGATGCCTTCATCACCTTTCGCTACGCGAAGCACATCGCCGAGGGGCACGGCTACGTTTGGAATATCGTCGACCCGGTCGCCGTCGAAGGCAGCACTTCCCTCGGCTGGTGCCTGCTCAATGCGCTCGGCATCGCGATGGGCTTTTCTCCGCTGACGCTCTCTCACTACGTCGGGCTGGCTTCCGCTGTTGCCGCCATGATCATTCTCTATCTTTGCGGACGGAAAATGGCCGCACTCAACGGCGCGCTCGCACTCTTCGCCGTCGCCTTTCTCGCTTTTCAGCGTCAATGGATCGTGTGGGGAGTTTCCGGCATGGAAACCCGCACGGCGACGCTGCTCGTCTTTGTCGCGACGTTGGTCATGATCTGGGAGATTCGACGAAAGCGGCGGATCGCCTGGATCAGCGCCATCGTCTTCTTTCTGGCCACGATCT
>JALUUK010000430.1 GCA_027021395.1 Acidobacteriota bacterium | reverse complement strand
CTGCGAGCGGCACTTTCGGCGGACGACCCGGGTGCATCGGTGGCGATGGCTCGGGCCGAAGAGGCGGCGCGCTCGTTCGAGGCCTTCGAACTTCTCGCAGCGGTCCACTACGAGCGGGCACGGATGGCGCGCAGAGATGGGAACGATTCATTGGCACGCATTCACGTTCGCAAAGCGCTCGAGAATTGGCTGAAGAGCGAGTTCCCGTTTTCACGTACACCCTTTTTCGATCCGGGTCTACCGCGCGCTCTGCTCGAAACGGCGGTGGAAATCGGCCTGCAAGGGGCGGATTTCAGCGGTGCGACGGCCGGAGATATCTTGCCGCAGATCGAATACGAAAAGCGCTTGATCAGCGACGGCCGGGTTGAGGCAGGATCGATCCCCGGGCTCGCCGAGATTCGGCAGCAGTTGGCGAGCGTGGACGGCACGCTCATCTACTACGTGATCGGCGAAACGAAGACCTTCGCTTGGCGGGTCGAACCGACGGGAAGCCACGGCCGGGTTCTGCCGGCCGGGGACGTGCTCTTCGATGCCGTCGGAGAGGGCGGTATCGCAGAAGAAGTTCTCGGAACGCTGGTTGGAAGCTTGGCGAAAGACCGAATTCTCGTCATCTCTCCGGACGGCTTTCTCGGCGGATTGTCGTGGCGGGATCTGGAAACTCCGAACATTCTCTCGGCGCTCAGCGGCGCTTTGAGCACCGAGACCCAGATCACCATCGTTCCTTCTCTGCGCAAGTTCATCAACGTTTCGATCGGTCAGGTCACACCCAAGGGAACGGCCAAGGTTTTGGTCATGGCGGAGCGCAGGCCTCCATTTTCCGATGATCCCGGCGAGACATGGTTCGATCGTTTCGGCCTGAGTCGCTCCCCGGATTTCTCGTTTCTCGAGTTCAGTGCAGAGAACAAGAGCCGCGTGCAAGGAGCGGCACATCGGGATCATGCCGTCCTTCACCTTCGCGCGCCGTTGCTGGCCTCGGGAAGAGGCGATGCAGGATTTGTCGTCGGCCTCTACGGCCGGCTCGCCGCATCCCAAGGGAGAAGGGGTCTGGGAAGAGGAAATCTCGCGAGAGAGGGTGCTCACGTTCGCGGGCATCTCGACTTGAACGAACTTCTCGGATCATCCATCGGCGGGGCTCTGATCGTGCTCGATGTTTCGAGCGGGTGGGCGACGAATCCGGAATCGCTGGCGGCCGCGGCAGCGAGGCTGGTCGATCACGGCGCATTCGCCGCGGTCGTTCCGCTGACGCCCTGGCCGGAAGACGTCAGAGAGACCTTCTGGAAGAAGTTCTACGCCGGGCTGAATCAGGGCGATGTGGTGCTCGAGGCGCTCGCGTCTTCGGTGGACGGCATGAGGTCGGATCTGGGCGGATCACCGAGTACGAGCATCGGCTTTACGGGTTCAGTCGACTTGCGCTTGGCCGAAGATCGCCGCATGGTCTTGGCATTTTGGATACCTTTCGGATTGGGAGCGGCTATCCTCGTCGTGACGCTCCTGCTCGCCCTGAGAAAAAAGAAAGATCCCTTCGATATCGAACCCCCGGAAGAGATCTGATCTATCGTCGCATTCACTGCGGATCAAACCCCGACAGGAAGCACGCGGCTGCGTTGGAAGTCTTCGAGGACTTGCCAGATTCGAGGGTGCGCAACGGCCACCGCTTCTAGATAGTCGCGGCTGAGTTCGAGCACTTCGGTGGGACGGACCGTGATCGCCGTCAGATTGCGCGGTGCGCGCGTCAGGGCGGAAACCTCGCCGAAGAACGCACCGTCGTGCAAGCGATCGACTTCGAGGCACTCATCATCGACGCCGGTGACGGTGAACGCCACTTCCCCGCTGACTATGACGAAAAGCGAGTCGCCGCTGTCTCCCTGGCGGTAGATCGTATGGCCTCCCGGGAGGGAATGGGGCTGCATGACATCGACGATACGCGTGAGTTCTTCCCGGTCGAACTCCGAAAAAAGGGGCGTGTATTTGCGCAGTCGAGTGCGGATGGTCATCACATGGTCGTTTTCCACCGTCGCCTCGTCTTCGTCTCCCTGCTCGGCGGCAATCTCGCCCAAGCGGCGACAGGCTTCAGGATTCTCGGGGTCGAGGCGAAAGACGGCCTTGTAGAGCGCAAGCGCTTGGACGAGACGTCCTTCCGCTTCCAAGCACTCGGCCGAAGCGAGGTAAGAAGCAATCGCCTC
>JALUUK010000429.1 GCA_027021395.1 Acidobacteriota bacterium | reverse complement strand
CGATGATCTTCTGGCCCAGGCCAGCGGCGGACGCCTGGTCATCACTTTGCGGCGTCCTCCCGCCGACATCTCACAGATCGAGTCCTTGCCCGGGAATCCGCAAGTCACGGCGCTCGGCGAGGGGGAATTCGGCATCGATCTCGCCAACGAAGCCGATCTGCGCGAGGCTTTCGTAAGGGAACTTGCGGCAGCCGATTACGGACTGATGCACGTCAAACCGGAAACGACGTCGCTCGAGACGGTCTTTCGGAACGTGGTGCTCGAGGAGGCCGAAGCGTGAGATACGTTTGGGCGATCTTTCGCCGGGAGACACGGGCGTATTCCGTTTCTCTGATGTCGTATACGGCCGTGACGGTCTTTCTTGGACTGCAGGGCGTCTTGTTTTGGTTGGCATTGAGGAACTACCAGAGGATTCACTTCCAAGCCGTGCAGGATCCACGCATCGAAGTGCCGACGGCGGGTTTTCTCGCTCAGTCGTTTCTCGCAAGCGACATCGTGTGGCCTCTGCTTTTGATCGTGCCGTTGCTGACCATGCAACTCTTGGCCGGGGAAAAACAGCGCCACACCGCAGAGCTTCTGCTGACGGCGCCGATGACCACTCGACACGTCGTCTTGGGCAAGTTCTTCGGTTCGGTGGCCATGCTCGTCGTCATGCTCTTGCTGATGGGTTGGATTCCGCTCGTGCTGAGGATTTGGGGGAATGCCGACCCGGCGCCGATCGCGGTCGGCTTTCTCGGTGCTCTGCTTTACGGGTCGTTCTTGATGGCGCTCGGGCTCTTTGCATCGAGTTTGACGGAAAGTCCCTTTCAAGCTGCGCTCTTGTCGCTCTTGCTTCTAGCGGGCGTATTCGCCTCCGGTGAATTCGTTCAGTATCTCCCCTTCGTCGGCGATGGCTTGGTTCAGTTTACGCCCATGGCGAATTTGGGCATTCTCGCGCGGGGCGTGCTCGACACGCAATCCGTCATCTACTTCGTCTCTCTGACCGTGATGATGGTCGAATTGACCGCTCGCACGCTCGATTCTCAGCGATGGAGATGATCCGATGAAACGTGGAATGTACGTGGCGATGCCCGTTGGATTGGCCCTGCTCGTGATCGGATCGGGTTGGATGGCGCTCGCTCCGCGAGTTCTTTCAGGCGGCTATCAGGCGACCTTGGTTCTCGGCCTGATCGTCACCGCCATCGGAGCTTGGGGCCGTCGAGAGATGCTGGCGACGCAAGCTCGCGGAAAGAGTGTCAAGTACGGTGCGAACGCGTTGCTTTCCGTTTTGATTCTGATTTCCATCGTGCTCTTGGTGAACTTCGCCTCGGCACGCTTTCACAAGCGCTGGGATTTGACCCGTTTCGGCACCTTCTCGCTCTCTCCGGTGACGCAGCGTGCGCTGGACTCGATCGACGTAGACATCGACGTCTATGCCTTCTTTCCCGAGTCGCAAAGAATGGAGTTTCGTGCGGTCAGTGAACTCTATGAGGCTTTCGAATACGAGCAGCCGCGCTTGAAGGTCTACGTCGTCGATCCCAACAAGCGCAACGATCTGGTGGAAAAACTCGGAGTGAGGGGGGTGACCGGAACGACGATCGTCACTCTTCACGACGGGGAAGACGGTCGTATGGTGGCTTTTCCCGGCTATGATGAGGCGGCGTTGACCTCGGCCCTGCTCGACATTTCACGCACGAGCAAGAAGACGGTGTATTGGGTCAAAGGACATGACGAACGACGGCCCGACGAACGCGGAGGCAACGGCTACAACGCGCTGATTCGCGACCTTCGCAAGCAATTTTTCACCATCGGCGAACTCGGCGTGCTGCCCGATGATGGTCGTGTGCCCGAGGATGCCGCGGTGGTCGTCTTTGCGGACCCGCGATCTCCGCTGCTGCCGCATGAGGTCGAAGCCTACGATGCTTTCTTGAGAGAAGGCGGCCGCATCGTTGCGCTGACCGACTACAACCCCGGCGAGGATGCCGCCGGCCATCCCTTGCAGCCCCTGCTCGAGCGATGGGGAGTGCGCTCCGTTGCCGGCACCGTCGTCGATCCGCGAATGCTCACCGGAGAAAAGGATTTCCGGGTGGCCATCGGCGATGAGGTCAATCGGCAACACAAGGCGGTGGAAGGTCTCGAAGGACAGCGCCCCGTCTTTCGTCGAGCGCGTCCTTTGGAATTCTTCGAGGTTCAAGACGATCGCCAG
>JALUUK010000428.1 GCA_027021395.1 Acidobacteriota bacterium | reverse complement strand
CGAGGATCTCAAACCGGGTTCCACAGTCAAGGGCATGGTACCGGACTGCGCTGTCACCGTCGTCGCGGTGAAGTGGCACGGCTCTGATGTCCTCGAAATCACGTACAAAACGCCCGACGGAAGCGTTGCTGACCAGCTCCTCTTCCGGGCTAACGAACCCGACCTGGAGGTCGTCACCCCTGGCCTACCCTGGTCTTTCGACGGCGACGGGCATCTGTTCCGGCTGGTTTCCGAGGCTTATCGAATCCGCTTGGCCCACCTGTTCGACCCCTACCTGGCAGTCCACACGTCGCAAATCGACCCCCTGCCACACCAGATCAGCGCGGTCTATGGCGAAATGCTGCCCCGCCAGCCGTTGCGGTTCCTACTGGCCGACGATCCCGGCGCCGGCAAGACCATCATGGCCGGCCTGCTCATCAAAGAACTCATGGCTCGAGGCGACGTCCAGCGCTGCATGGTCGTCTGTCCCGGGAACCTCGTCGAACAGTGGCAGGACGAGTTGTTCATACGGTTTCATCTGCCGTTCGAGATCCTCACCAACGACAAACTGGAAGCGGCGCGCAGCGGCAACTGGTTTCTCGAGAATCATTTGGTGATCTGCCGTCTCGACAAGCTGAGCCGCGATGAGAGGGTTCAGGACAAAATCAAGGCCACGGACTGGGATCTGATCGTCGTCGATGAGGCGCACAAGATGTCGGCGACGTTTTTCGGGGGCGAGGTCCGGTATACAAAGCGCTACCACCTCGGGCAACTGCTCTCGTCTCACACCCGCCATTTCCTTCTGCTGACGGCTACGCCGCACAACGGCAAGGAAGCGGACTTCCAGCTCTTCCTCGCGCTGCTCGACGGCGACCGGTTCGAAGGCCGCTTTCGGGACGGCGTCCATACGCAGGACTATTCGGACCTGATGCGGCGGCTCGTCAAGGAGCAACTGCTCCAGTTCGACGGGCGGCCGCTGTTCCCCGAGAGGTTCGCCTATACAGTCGGATACCGTCTTTCTGAGGCTGAGGCCCTGCTATACGAGCGGGTCACGGAATACGTGCGTGAAGAGTTCAATCGCGCCGACGCACTCGAGAACGAGGGACGAAAAGGTACCGTCGGCTTCGCGCTGACGATTCTGCAGCGCCGACTCGCTTCCTCGCCGGAAGCCATCTTTCAATCTTTGCGACGCCGACGGGAGCGTCTGGAGAAACGCCTGCGGGAGGAAGAGCTGCTGCGGCGCGGGCGCGAGGCCGCTGTGGATACTCTCGTGGGACTGCCGTCGCTCACTGACGAGGATCTCGACGACCTGGAAGACGCGCCCAACGCCGAAATCGAGGAAGCCGAAGAGAAAGTCGTCGATCAAGCCACCGCCGCCCGGACGATCGCGGAGCTGCAGGCGGAGATCAAGACCCTGGAAGGCCTCGAGGCCCTCGCACGTAAAGTGTGCCAGAGCGGAACCGACCGGAAATGGGACGAGTTGCGGAGCCTGCTCGAGACCGAGCAGGCTATGTTCGATAGCCGCGGACACCGGCGGAAGCTCGTGATCTTCACAGAGCACCGCGACACGCTCAACTATCTCGCCGCGAGACTGCGAACCCTGCTCGGGAAGCCCGAAGCCGTCGTGACGATTCACGGCAGCATGGGCCGGGAGGATCGCCGCAAGGCACAGGAAGCGTTCCTGTATGACAAAGATGTTTTGATTTTGGTGGCCACGGACGCCGCCGGCGAGGGCATCAACCTTCAGCGCGCCCACCTGATGGTCAATTACGACCTGCCTTGGAACCCGAACCGGCTCGAGCAGCGTTTCGGCCGGATCCACCGCATCGGCCAAACGGAGGTCTGCCATCTGTGGAATCTGGTCGCCGAGGAGACTCGCGAGGGCGACGTCATGCGCCGCCTTCTCGACAAGATCGAAGAGCAGCGGAAGGCCTTGGGTGGGGGCGTTTTCGACATCCTGGGCAAGCTGTTCCGTGACCGCCGGCTCCGCGACCTGCTGATCGAGGCGGTCCGGTATGGCGACGATCCGGACGTCAGGGCGAGACTATACCGAGCCGTGGACAATATCGCCGACCGGGAGCGGTGCCGCGAACTGCTCGAGGAGCACGCCCTGGTACGCGATTCCCTCGATGCCCGCGAGGTGCAGCGCATTCGGGTGGAAATGGAACGCGCCGAAGCTCGCAGGCTCCAGCCGCATTTCATTCAAACG
>JALUUK010000427.1 GCA_027021395.1 Acidobacteriota bacterium | reverse complement strand
GCATCATCTTTCAGCCGCTCGTCCTTCATCCCATCCCAGTCGCTCGATGAGGCGGTGACGTATCTTTTTTGTTGCCGCCGGCTCGCGTCTCCGTATCTTCTGGACCGGCAGTCAGGAGTTTTTCCGGGGAAGCTCGTCCACGCTTCGTAGCACGACCCACAGCAACAAGGCGCAGCGAAGAACGCCGCCCTTGGGAAGGCTCTTAGTCGATGGACTCTTCATCCACACTTTTCCGCTCTTCGCCTCGCGGTGAAACGCCAACGGGACGACCCCTAGGAGGTACCCACTATGCAGATACGACGTTGGAGTCTAGTCATTGCACTACTGACCTTCGTTTCGGTCACGGGAGCCATGGCGACGGCTCCCTGTCTTCCGAACTTCGACGATCCACTCACCGAGTTCTATCGCTCCAGCGGCGGTGACCTGCGCGTCGCGACCGCGGGCATCGGCTCCGAAGACGGCGCGAGAGAAATCATCATCGACGTCCCCGGAACACCGGTTGCCGCCTGGATCTACTGGGTCGGCGAAATCCGTGCCGACGGCGGAATGCCGGATGAAGCCATTACCCTTGACGGCGGCGCTCTTCCCGGTGCAACAGACCTTTTCGGTTTCGAGTCCGGGCGGCGTCATCAGGTCTTTTCCGACGAAACGTCTTCCGGCTGCGCCGGCAACGGTGGTGAAGTCGCCATGCGCGCCGAAGTCCCGCTCTATGCTTTCGTCGACGGTGTGAACAATTTCATCGTCACCAACTTCAACGAAAAAAATGCGCCATGCGGCGGCAACTTGAAGAACACCTACCGTCGCCAATTCGGCCTCGAGATGGTCGTCGTCTACGAAGGAACCGCGACCTGCGCCGCGGGCGCCGCCGGGTCGAGCGACGACAACAGCTCGGATGACAGTTCCTCGGACGACAGCTCTTGGGACGACGATTCTTCCGATGACGACAGCTATGATGACGACAGCTCCGACGATGACAGCTCTTCCGATGACGGCAGTTCCGACGATGATTCTTCCGACGACGACAACGCCGGCGGCGGAAACGCGGCCTGCCAACGCGAAGTGATCCTGCTCGAAGGCGGCGATGTGGCCAGCCGGTCGCCGTTCTCCAGAGAGCCGAACTGCGACGTGCAAACCAGCACGGAAATCGTCTGCTTCGACTTCGCTCCGCTTGCCTGCGATTCGACCGCAGAACTGACCTTCGGTCTCGGCGGCACCGCCCCCATGACCAGTATCGTCGGTAACAAGGAGCGCCTCGCTTCTCAGGAAAAGACTTGGTTCGCCGCGGCAACCTCGGTCCCGGTCTCTCTGATTGGAACGTCCACCGTCCTTGAAACCAACCGCCTGATCGATGCGAACTTCTACTATGCCGGAAGGAAGATGTCGGTCTACAGCGGAGAAGTCTCCCTCTCGGCAGGCGATGACACGGCTTGCTTCCAGGTCGAGTTGCTCGATCCGCTCAAGGGCGAGCAGGCGCAACACACGATTCTCTTCGATGCAACGCTTTCGCTCGACCGCACCTGCGAAGCGGGCGGCAATGGCGATCCCGGCCGCTGCGACGACGACAGCTCGGACGACGACTCTTCCGATGACAGCAGCTCGGATGATGACTCCTCGGATGACGACTGCGACGACAGCAGTTCCGACGATGATTCTTCCGACGACGACTCGTCCGATGATGACTCTTCCGACGATTCTTCGAGCGATGACGACTGATCCATCGACATCCGCATCACGATCATAGACTCGGGGGCGATCCATTCGCCCCCGAGTTTTTTTGCGATATGGAGAAGCGACCGATGTGCTCGAGAGGGCCCGGCCCGAAACGGCCGGCCGAATTCCTGATTTTCCCGGATTTTCTTCTGGAGGCGCCGCCCGGATTCGAACCGGGGATAAGGGTTTTGCAGACCCCTGCCTTACCACTTGGCCACGGCGCCGCGGGACCTAGGAGCGTGCGCGGCGGGAAAGTCGCGGCCGAAACGCTCCAACGAGTGGGAGGATACGGCGGGCGCGCGCAAGCGTCAATCTTCGACGACGAAGGCGGCGCGAACGTGGCGAAATCGATAGCCGTCTGCTCCGACTCGAACGGCGAGAATATCGAAGCGACACAGCGCGTCGGGCCGACCTGACTCGGCGAGCCAGACCTCGGCTGCGTCGGCAAGACGCTTCATCTTCTCTCGACTGAGCACCGAGGGATCAAAAGTGCCGCCGCTGCGGCGGGAGCGCACCTCGACGAAGACAATATGCTCGTCGTCACGCGCAATCAGATCGATTTCCCCCCGACCGCGGCGCACGTTGCGTTCGAGAATGATCATCCCCGAAGCCGCGAGATAGCGCGCGGCCAATGCTTCGACCTCGGCTCCGCGCCGGCTGCGTTCGTGAGGCCGTGCGGCCCTTCGATTCGCTTTGGAAGAATGAGATGTCGTCATGCCGAGATGGTGCACCGAGAATGCTCGAGCCGTCAGGTCTTCTCGTCGGCAGCCGTCCCGTCCGCGGAATCTCCTCCCTCCGGGATATCCTCCGCTTCGAGCAGATGTCCCCAATCCCGCTTAGCCCGGAGGTATCTCCTGTTCCACTCGTTGATGCCGACCACATGCTTGAGAACTTCGATCTGCGTCAGACCGCGGGCCGCAAGGTCATCTCGTTTCTTGGGATTGTTGCTCAGCAAACGGATCGGACGATCGGAGCCGAGCAGATACAAGAGAACCGCGGCCGCGTCGGAAAAATCACGGCAATCATCCGGCAGTCCGAGTGAGCGGTTGGCCTCGTAGGTGTTTTGGCCGCTGTCCTGCAGCAGATAGGTCACGGCCTTGGCCCAAAGACCGATGCCGCGTCCTTCGTGACCCGCCATATAGATGATCGCACCCCCGCTAGGATCGCGGCGAATTCTCTCCATCGCCGCGACGAGCTGAGGCCCGCACTCGCAGCGCCGCGACCCGAAGACGTCCCCGGACATGCAACAGGAATGAACTCGAATCAGCGGAGAGTCTGCCGTGGCCAAATCGCCGAAAACGAGAGCGCTGTTGACGCTCATGTATGTGGCAAGATCCGAGAAGAGGCGCTCATCACCCCGTCGAACCAAACGCTGGGCGATCTCATCAGCCTTGGCCAGTTCGGTGTAGCGCACGAAGGGATACCAAGAAAAGATGATCTCACCCTGCGCGAGTTCCACCGGAAGAGGGATCGGTCCAAGCAGATGCAAGGTCAAGTCGTCCCCGTCGACGGCGCTGTGCTCGTCGATGGGCTGCCCTCCGGCGTTGATCCGAATCAGTCGGCCGCTCTCGATCAGCTTCCGGCGGACCGACGGGTCGAGGTAAGAAAACATCGTCGCTGCCTATGTGGAACCCGGGGAGAGTATCACCGCTCGAGCCGCCGGCCGAACGAAGTCAGCAAGAACGAACGAACGGGAAGACTGTAGGTTCGGCCAGCGCCTTCCAGGCCGCAGATTCCATGATGATCGAATGATCCCGACACCCGGGTGTAAACGCGATTTGCCGATTCTCGAGCAGGCTGGGATCGGCATAGAGCGGAAAAGGGAGAATCGGCTTGCCGAACGGAGGAACCGCTCCGCGCTCGAGCCCGGCCAGGGACGAGAGTTCCTCGGAGGTGGCAAAGCGCGTTCGTCGTACCCCAAGCTTTCGACGCACCAGGAGGGAGTGAAGGGCGCGAGCCGCACTGAATGCGAAAAGCGCAAACGAAGCGTCCACTTTGAAGAGTATGGTCTTCGCTCCGATCTCGAGCGGCGTGCCGCGCGCAGCTGCAGCGGCCGCCGCCGTACTCACCACTTCGTGAGCACGTTCCTCGAAGGGTACACCCTCCGCTTCGAGCCACTCGCGTATGGCCGTGTGAACATCGAGCACGTCAGCGAACACGCCCGACCGAGGCTGCGGCTTCTCGGCCCCTAGAAATTCGCCTTCACCGCCACCTGGAACGACCGTCCGATCCGGTTGAAGAGGACGGGAATATCCCTGATACGAACGGTTCCGTCGGCTTCATAGCTCTTGGTACGCTGCACTCGAGTGATGAACTTCGTGTTGTCGTTCAAGAGGTTGAAAACGTCGAACTGCATCGTCGCACGCACGTCTTTGATGTTGAACTCTTTTTGGAAGTTGATATTGAAGTCCCAAACCGGCGCGTTGCGTTGGTCGTTGCGCTGGCCGGTGGGGTAAAGACGGCGAGGCGAAACGAAAGCCAGATTGTTGGCATCGCTTATCCGCGTCCCTCCGGTCAAATCCATCGGAAAGTCGACCACCTGCCGGCTCTCGATGATCGAATAAGGAAGTCCCGACTCATAGGAAACGACCCAGCCGACACGGAAGCCTCCCCAAAACGGCATGAAGACACGTCCATTCAACTTGACCACGTGCCGTTGATCGGTGGAGAGGAAGCCGAATTCATCGTCGGCGATCGTCGGATCGTCTCCTAGCCCCTGGTTGAAATCTTCGGCTTGGCCGACGGCAGTGGACCAGGTGTAGGAGAAGTTGAGCTGCCAGTTCTGATAGTAGCGACGAACGATCTGCAGCGTATAGGCTTGATACTGTGTCGAGTTGTAGTTCCCCGTCTCCATGATGCTATTGAAGAAAGGGGAGTTGACACGAATGTCGGGAACGCCATCCGGGCTGGGAACGAGATTTCCCTGATTGAATGGATTGGGCCTTCGAGGCCTCTTGAATCCGAAACGCCCGGTGCAATCGGCGAAATCCTTGATCTTCTTGCAGCCCACGTCATTGACCGACATGAAATAGGCCTGCATTTCGGGCGTGATGTCACTAAAGAGCACCGCCTCGTGATTGATGTCGATATCTTGCAACTGACCCGTGATCTTGCGGTGGACGTAACTGACGGTCAGCGAGGTTTCCGGAGCGATCTCCCGCTCGACGGCGAGCGTCCACTCCTGGTTGACCTGAGATTTCAGGTTGCGGTTGACCGACGCAATCTGGAAGGCCGTGGTGTTGACACCGGCCTGAACCCAACCGCCGGGGTTGTTGAGTTGCCATGCCTGATTGTAGCTATCCGGACCGTTCTCGATGACCAGGGGCAAAAGGAAGGTATTCCCGAAGTACTTTCCGAAAGTACCCGAAATATTGGTCTTCCCGTCGTTCTTCGGATCCCAGGCGATGCTCAGCCGCGGTGCGAGATTGTTGTTGACCATCGTGTAGCTGGTCTTCTCGCGGACCTTGAGTTGGTCCCAGTTTTGACCCGCGAATTGGATCAATTTGCACTGCGGCACGTTCGGTGCGCGGGCCGCTCCGGCCGAGAAACAAGCACCCCGGGCGGCAAATTCGACGTCGGTCGGATGAACCGTGAAGTACTTCCAGGCCAGCCCCGAGATGCAGGCCGTCGTTGCGAGACGGATACAACTCTCGCTACCCGTTGGGCACCGCGTGCGAATGCACTCGCTGACCCCTTCGTTGAATTGCGCATTCTCTTGCGCGGGATCGAAGGGAACGAAACCGTCTGCACTGAGTTCTTCGCGGCTGTATCGAACGCCGACCTGAATGCTCAAGTTGGAGAACGGCTGGTATTGGTCTTCGAAGTACGCGGCGAGGTACGCACCATCCGCGCCGATGTTGCTAGAGGCCGGAGTAAACAAAGTTTGTGTCGCTTGGCCGACCGTCTGGGTGGGGCGCCTTTCTCCGCTTCCGGGCAGCGTCCCTCCGATGACGGTGACGTCACGATAATCCAAGAAGGGGCGGCGGGTGAGTTCGCGGCGGTAACCCACCTTTTCCAGCAAGAGACCAGCCTTGAATTCGTGAGAGCCCCCTAGCCAATCGGAAACATACTGTTCGGCATCGAGCTTGTAGGTCCAGCGCTGGCGGTAATCCTGGAAATCGATCAGATAGGAACCGCTAGTCGTGGCATCGTCACGATTCTGGCAGTAGGTGAACGGCAGATTGGGGTCGGTTCTCGGACCCACTTGTGCGGGATCGACGCAAGTATTGGGAAGACCGCGAGTCAGAGGATCACGTCCAACACCGGTATCCGAAAAAGCCAGCGTGCTCTCCCAGAAGAAGGTCGGCGAATAAGGAACGGTCCACTTGGCCGTAAACGTCGGCCCGCCGAATTCGAAAAGGAATCCGGAATCGACCGGCGTCAGAGCATCGGCACCGGCAGGATCGATACTCTGCGGGTCGGCATTGTACTGCACGGAGAGCTTGTTCTGGCTGTTGATCTGCCAGGTAGCCTTGTCGAAGGAGCGAACGGCCTTGTAGGTCTGCACGAAATCATTGCCACCGATCACATCGACGGGGACCTGCTGATTGATGTATTCGTGCGAAACCGAATACCACAGATGATCCTTGACGATCGGACCGGCGAGAAAGACCGAAGGCTGGACCAGACTGAATTTCTGCGGATCGCCGCCACCGGCCTGGTCGCCGTCGAAGACGCTGTCGCGGAAGAAGAAATTGAAAGTTCCTTCGAAATCGTTTCCGCCTTGCTTGATGATGATGTTGGCGAAGCCGCCCACGGCGCCGCCCTGAGAGGCGCTGGCACCGGAGGTGACGACCTCGATTTCCTCGATGGAGTCGGGATTGATCGAGGACATGCGCTGTCCCGTCAACGGATCGACGTTGCTGACACCATCGACCGTGGCCTTGAAGTCTCGATCGCGCGCACCGTGCACGTTGGGGTTCCCGTCACCATCGGAGTCCTGCACGCCCGGCGCGAGGGTCAGCACGTTTTCGTAGTTGCGTCCGAGCACCGGCAGATCCGCAATGAATTCATCGGACAGCTCGAGAGACTGCGTTCCGCCATCGTCGAGATCGACGACTCGCTCGGAAGCTCGGACATCGATGACTTCCTTGAGTTCCTCGAGGAGCCCGACGGTGACCGGAACGACGGATCCGGCAATGACCTTGACATTCTGCTCGACCTTACCGTAACCGGGCGCGGAGACGGTCAATTTGTATCCGCTGCCTTCCGGAACGACCGGGAAGCGGGCTTGCCCTTCGATATTCGTGATCTTGCCCTGCTCACGAAAATCTCCGCCTTCCCGGCTCAAGACGACCTGAGCGCCGATCAGGGGTTCCCGCTCCTCGATTCCCTTGGTCGTATCGTAGACGGTGACCAAGATCCCACCGTCTGCTGCGAGCGCCGACACGGGAGCCGCGACGACGAAGACGGCGGCTGCCAACACGACAGCCAACGCACACCTTCCCTCGAAGAACCTCTTCACTCTCATTCCGACCTCCCACAGGGCGACTCGGTAGACCTTCCCGCGCGTCACGCTCCAAATGGCGATTTCCGCCGGAGCGTCCCTCCAACACACGGGACCGAGACCTCACCTGCGCTTCCCGCTTCCGCCCAAGAACCTCAGCTTCAGCACATTTCTCACTCAGCAAACGTCCGGACCGACACTCCATCTCGTCTACTTTCGGTACTTTCGGTCCACTCCTAGCCCCGCCGACCCAAGACCTTCGTCGGGCCGAACCATGGACGAACCCGCTCGGGGCGGGCCGGAGCCCCACCGTTATACGGGGAGGGCCGCCATCGGGCAACTTTGGACCCCATCGCTTGCAAGATATCACCCGCAGAAACGAGCGAACTTCCATTTCCGAGCGAGTGTGCGGCAGATGCACCGCGCCTGCTCAATGGGCTAGAGCAAGCGGCCCCCGGGTTCACGGAAGGATGGCCGGGGGGGATTTGCGCATGCCGAGACGCTTCATTCGCTCATTGAGAGTGGTGGGCTTCATGCCGAGCACTTGGGCGGCACGGCGCTGAACTCCCCCGCTTCGTTCCATCGCCCAAGTGATCAGAGAGCGCTCGTACTGCTCGACCGCCTGTTGAAAGTTCTTTCCTTCGGGAATGGGCTGGCCGGTATCGGGACGCCCCTTGGGCCGGCGGATTTCCTCGGGAAGCAGGTCGACGGTGATTTCGTCTCCGGGAGCCACCAAGACCATGCGCTCGATGGCGTTCTTGAGCTGCCGTACGTTGCCCGGCCACGAGTGGTGCACCAACGCGCGCAGTGTTTCACTGTCGATCCGCAAACCGGGCCGACCGTGCTCGTCGGAAAAATGCGCAAGGAAGTGTTCCACGAGAATGGGGATGTCCTCGCGACGGTCGCGCAAACTCGGCAATCGAATCGTGATCACGTTCAGTCGATAGTAGAGGTCTTCGCGAAAGCGTCCGGCACGTACGAGTTCCTCGAGATCGTCGTTGCTCGCCGCCAGAATGCGTACATCGACTTTCACCGGCTTGACCGCACCGAGCGGCAGAAACTCTTTCTCTTGCATCACGCGCAAGAGCTTGGCTTGTACCTCGAGCGGAATGGTCGAGATTTCGTCGAAGAAGATGACCCCGCCGACGGCGGCCTCGAGCAATCCTCGACGCGAGGCCTCCGCACCCGTGAAAGCCCCTTTCTCGTGTCCGAAAAGCTGCGATTCCAGCAAGTTGATCGGAAGATTCGAAGAGTTGACCGTAATGAACGGGGCGTCGGGGCCATGCCCCTGATGATGAATCATCTCGGCGGTCAATTCTTTGCCCGTACCGCTCTCCCCGGTGATCAACACCGTCGTTCTCGCGGGCGCGACTTGTTCGATCAAACGATAGACCGACTGCATCGCTCTCGAACGACCGGTCAGGCGGCCGTAGGTGTGGTGCTGAGACAAAGCGCGTCTCAGGCCCGCATTCTCGAGACGAAGCCTCCGCTGCGTCAAAGCGGTTTCGACGAGAAGAATCACCTCGTCGTTCTGAAACGGTTTGGTGAGGTAGTGGAAAGCGCCGCTCTTCATGGCTTCGACGGCGGTTTCGACCGAGCCGTGCGCGGTCATCATGATCACCATTCGCGCCGGATCATCGGACTTGATCGATTGCAGGATCTCGAGACCATTCGCGCCGGGCAGCATCAAATCGAGCAGTACGAGATCGATCGGCCGGGCGCGCAACAGCGCCATCCCCTCCTCCGGATTGTCGGCAAGATGAACCTCATAACTATCCTGGGCGCCGAGAAGGGTCCCCAGCACGTCGAGGATCACGGGCTCGTCGTCGATGACGAGGATGGAAGTGGGGGACCGACTGCTCATGGGATGAAGGGCGCGACTCAACCGGCGCGCAAGCCGGTTCCCCGAGCCCGCTCGCTGCGGAACGCAGCTCCCGCCGAGGGCAGCACTAGGCGCATGGTCGTCCCTTCGTTCGGGCTGCTTTTCACGGTCAAGGTTCCCCGATGCTCGCGGACGATCGCGTACGAGATGCTCAAACCGAGCCCTGTGCCTTGAGAGGTGGACTTCGTGGTAAAGAAGGGATCGAAGATCCGGTCCCGAATCTCGGCCGGAATACCGTGCCCGTCGTCGATCACCTCGAGCAGCACATCTCCGGCACGGGTCCGTCGCGCAACGACGACGATCGTCCCGTGCTGCTCGAGCGCATCGATGGCGTTGAGAATCAGATTCATCACCACCTGCTGAATCTTCGGCCGATCTCCGGCGACCGTCGGCAGGCGCCCTTCAAAGCGTGTTTCCAAGACCGCGTGCCTGCGGCGTAGGTGCGGCCCTAAGAGAGAGACCGTCTCTTCGACCACCTCGCGCACATCCACCGGCCCGATCCTCAGACCTCCGTTGTTGCCCGGGCGCGAAATGTGCAAGAGCCCCTGCGCGATGGTCGAAGCTCGATGCGACTGTTTGACGATCTTTTCGAGCAGCGCTCTTCGCGGATCATCGTCTGCGGTTTCACCAAGGAGCATTTGAGCGTAGGAGGAAATACCGGTCAACGGCGTGTTCACCTCGTGAGCGACTCCCGCAGCGAGCAGACCGACCGAAGCTAGACGATCCTGCTGAATCATCTTTTCTTCCATCTCCAGCCGCTGTGTCACATCGTCGAGGCTCAAGAGCACACCGGCGGTCTCGTCCGTACCGGAAAGCCGTGTTGCGACGAGATTCACCACGCGCTCACCTCCCGACGGCAAAGCCAGTCGAAGACGCAGAGCGCGTTCCTGCCCATCGACGCTCTCAAGGTGCGACGCGGGGCTT
>JALUUK010000426.1 GCA_027021395.1 Acidobacteriota bacterium | reverse complement strand
CCCGCGAAGCTGAACGAGCAAGCCGCCGACCTGCGATCGAACGGCCGCGTAGATCTGCAGCAAGACTTCGGCGCGGGTGGAGGATTCGAAGGGAGGCGTATTCAGGCGAAGGCCGTCGAGTGTCGATAGGAGCGTTTCTCCGGCATCGATGGCCGGTCCGAAACGGGCATCGCCGCTCTCGCGCATGCGGGCGAGCGCCTCGTCGATCTTTCCCGCAATGGCTTCACGTCGGATGGCTTCGCTGAGTTCTTCCATTTCTCGGTCTACGGAGCGCAGTGCATCTTGCAGCTTCTGCTTCATCTCCCCCGATACGGCTTGCCGAACGACCTCGCCCATCTCGTCCGCGGCTTGGACTTCCTGTCGAGCGCGCTCGTCGAGATCGAATTGAAAGCGCGGAGTTTCGCGGGGTTCGAAAGTGTCGAAAGTATCGTAGCCGGCGAGATGCAAGCGCCGGGAACCGACGGCGCCGACGAGCGTGGCGCGCATCTGGATTCGACGTTGGGGCGCCTCGGCGAGCGCGTTCGCGACACGCTGGTTGAGCGATGCGATCTCCGCACGCATGAACTCGGCCAACGGCCGGTAACTCTCTTCGAGCACCAACGCATTGATCGTCGTTCGAAAGGCGTCGGCTTCCCTCGTTTTCCCAGCGTCTTCGAGTGCCTGCCGGTAGTCTTGCGCAAGCTGCAATGCGCGTTGGCCGGAGGTTGCCAAATCATCGTTCGCTCGCCGTGCCGCCGCCGAAAGCGTGGCCGGGCCGAGAGCCTTGGCTTGCATCAGCGCAGAGTTGGCTTCGAGGAAGGCTTCGACCAAATCGCGTAGCGCGGTGAGCCGCTTTTCCTCGCTGACTGCGGCCACGCCCTGCGTTTTCCGATTGCCGACGAGCGCGTCGAGCAGGTCGTTTTCCCTCCACTCCACGATCAACGACGCATCGGGATCGATGGTCGATCCTTCCAGGACGGTGGGACCTTGCAGCGCATCGTCTTCGAGGAGATCGATGTATAGAAAGGGCTGGATCGCCTCGGTCGCCGCAGCCGTCGCCGCGAAGGCGAGCCAGCACGAGCAAGAAACCGCGAGCATGCGGCGAAGAGGTCTCATGACTGATGACCCTTCAAGAATGCCATTTCGAGATCGAGCGGCTCGATGGTGTCCGCATCGCCGAGTTCGGCCTTGACCTGATCGAAGAAGTTCAGCACGATGACTCGCGGCAAGGGGTCGTCGACCAACTCAGCGAGCGCATCACGTATCGACCGTGTTTCAAGATTGCGTATCCACACGACGCCACGGAGGTTTCCGTCCGGTGTCGCGGTCTTCTTGGCGAGTTTGTCCGCCCATTCGACGATTTGCGTCGCCCGATCGTCCTTTCCGAGCACGAGCATCAAGACGATGTCCAGACGATCGATCGCATCGCGCAACATGCGTACGGCAAGGCGTGCATCGCTTTCCGGAAGAATCAGAGTTCTCGTCAGCACGTATTCCTCGCATTCCCCCCGCGGTGTCGGTGCATCCATGCAACCGGTACCCATGCAAAGTAGCACAGCCTCGCAGCGACGTGAAGCGCAACGATCTCATCGACAGCAGGTGAAACGATCCGCATAGATGGAATGAAGAGCAGATAGCGGTGGTCGATTTCGGTGCTCGAAGAAGGCTCGGCAAAGTGCTCGACGATGCGCTGTTCCTTCCTGCTGCTTGATTCGCTCCTTCCACTGATCTCGAGAGATCTCGTCACTCCAAACGATCTCGAGAGGCGCTCGGCAATGCGTTCGTCATCGTATGCGCTTCCACGAGCAAGTATCGGCTCATAACGCGGAAGCAGGCAGCTCGACGAGAAGGCCGCAGTCAGTACAAAAACGGAAAGGAGACAGGCGAGAGCCACGGTTTTGCGAAACATCGAATCCCCTCTGCCTCATCCGCTGTGGATTCGGCGATACGACTTGGACGGCGCGAGCACTCCCGCCAAAAGATATCACGAATAAATCGGGGGTAAGAGGCAACCTTTCCCGGGTGTGAATCGTTTTCCTAAGGTGACGGCTCATCGATCATGAAAAGTGACGACTACCGCCGGGTCGTGACCGATCAGAAGGATCGGGTGTTTCGCTATGCGGCCTATCTCGTTAGGAATACGGAGGATGCCCGAGACATTGCCCAGGAGGCGCTGCTTAGAATGTGGGAAAACAGGCAAAAGATCGCGAGCGATG
>JALUUK010000425.1 GCA_027021395.1 Acidobacteriota bacterium | reverse complement strand
GCGGAGCGAGGAGGAATCGATGATCGTTCGTCGTAGCACGATTTTTGCTTGTCTTGTCTTGTCTTGTCTTGTCTTGACCTATTCGATGGCTCAAGAAGTCGTCTGCGTCCCTGAGCCTCCGGTGCTCAAAACGCTCGTGAGCACGGTACCGGTCACGCTGGATGATCCGAGCATCGGCTGCGGTGGTTCTCTTCCTTCACCCTGCGCAGAGAGCCCGGCTCCGACAGTGACGCTGTGGCCGGATCGTCTCGTCGGAGAGCTGAAGATCGAAGCCGTACGCGGTGGATCAACGCAGCAGTAAGATGACGATGAGTCGAGTGATGCGTCGACTGTGTAGCGCGAGGGTTTTGCCGATCGCTCTGCCAAGGGCTGCAAGGGGGATCTTTCCGCTTCCCGTGCTCTTTGCTGTCGTTGCCTCTTGGATATTTTCTCCTTGTGTGCCTGCGCAGTCTCTCGTGGTGGACTTGGCGACCGATGGCGACGCCGTACGGATCGATGGTAGGGAAGTGGATGATCTGTTCTCTGACTTCATGACGAGCTGCGATGTCAACGGAGATGGGCTGAAAGATATGGTCGTTGCAGCATGGGAGGGCGATGGACCGGGCGGGGGGCGTCCCGGGACAGGTGAGGCCTACATCATCTACGGACGAAGGGGGCGCTGGGAGGGCCCGATTGCGGTGACGGACGTAGCCTCAGTGTGGATATATGGCGATGATCCATTCGACACGCTCGGCGGCGGCCTCGCCTGCGGTGACGTGAATGGCGACGGGTATGCCGACTTGGTGCTTGGGGCGGGCCTAGGCGACGGTCCAAACAATGCCCGATTCGGAGCAGGTGAAGCTTACATCGTTCTTGGCGGGGAGAACCTTCCCGCAGAAATCGACCTACGCACGCAGCATGATGCGGTCATCTACGGCGAACTTGAAGAAGGTGGGTTGGCGCGCTTTGCTGTCGCCGTCGGAGACGTAAATGCTGATGAAACGGCTGACCTCGTGCTCGCTGCAGTGGCCGTTCCAAACAAAGATGGTGGCTTCGTCAACGTCGGGCGCGTCTACATCATGTTTGGGCGTACGATCTGGCCTTCGTCAATCGATCTCGCGACTCAGCGGGACGTCACAATTTACGGGAGAACTCATCGCGATGGGCTAGGGGGAATCGTTTCGGTTGGGGATGTGAACGGAGACGGAATCGATGATGTCCTAGCTCAGGGAGACGGGGGCGACGGAGTTGGCGATTCGAGAGAAGACGCCGGCGACATCAATGTTTTCCTAGGGAGAACTACATGGCCTTCGGAAATCGACCTGCGTTTTGAAGAACCCGACACATTGATTTTCGGCGAAGATGCGGGGGATTGGGCCGGATGGGGCTTGACCTTCGGAGACCTAGACCTCGATGGAACCTCAGAAGTGCTTCTTGGCTCTCGCAGCGCGAGGGGTCGTGACAACAGCGGCACCTTCGTCGGCGAGGGCCATCGCGTAGAACTTGGTGCTGAGCCGCCGGCCGTAGTGGATCTTGCTGTTGATCGTGAGTCCGTGATCTACGGCGCGGACAGTTCGGACAAGCTATGCGCAGATATGGATGTCGGCAACGTGGATGGTGTGGCCGGCGACGACCTCGTCTGTGGTGCAAAGAAGGCGCAAGGTCCCGACAATACCGACATTCGCAAGGGGGAGGTTCACGTCTTTTTGGGGAAGCCGCTTTTTCCGATCGCACCGGGTGTCGACCAGAATGATCAGGACTGGACGATTTACGGTCGTCAGTCCGGCGACGAGTTCACGCAGAGAGCGGTCGGCGATCTCAATGGCGACGGCATTGCCGAGATTTTCGGTTCGACCTTGGTGGGCAACAACGACATTCTTTCTTCCGCTTGGTTGATCTCTCCCGTCGACATCGACGGAGACGGAATCACTCAGCTTCCGGACAACTGTCCGCTGGTGGCCAACGCCTCGCAGATCGACAGCGACGGCGATCTGATCGGGGATGCCTGTCAGGGCGACTACGACGGTGATGGACAACTCGACGAGAACGACTGCGCGCCGAACAACGCGCTTGGCGGTACGCCCGCCGTGATCTCGACTCTTCGCTTCAGCGCCGTCGGCGACACGCTCTTGGAGTGGGATGCCGGGGCCTTCGCTGATCGTTATGACATTTCGCGTGGAGATCTCGCGATGATCTCTCAGGGCGACTACGGTGCCTG
>JALUUK010000424.1 GCA_027021395.1 Acidobacteriota bacterium | reverse complement strand
GCCATCCGCTTCCGGTGTGCGCGTCAATCAGACGACGGCACTCAAGGTGCATCCCGTATTTCGGGCCGTTGCGCTCATCAGCGGCTACGTCGCCAAACTGCCCTTGCAGGTGATCGACCGCGAGACGCGAGAAGTCGTCGAAGATCACCCGGCGCACTTGCTGATGCGGCACAAGGCGAGTCCCGAGATGACGGCCTATCACCTCAAGCGCGCCGTTCAACTGCAGGCGCTGCTTTATGGCGACGGCTTCGCGTACGTGATGCGGCGCGGCGATGGAAGTCCGATCGAAGTCATTCCGCTGTCGAGCGACAGAACCTTTCCCGTTCGCGAAAACGGTCGGTTGCTGTACGTGACGATCGTCGGCCGGCCGTTGGAAGAAGGCGGCGAACCACGCAAGCTGCTGCCGGAAAACGTGATCCACATTCGCGGGCCATCGCTCGACGGATTGATCGGCCTGGACACGATCCGCTTGGCGGCGGACGACATCGGCTTGGCCCGGGCCAACACAGTCTATGCGGCCCGATTCTTCCGCCAGGCCGCAACGCCGAAGGTCGTGATTCTTCACCCGGCGAAGCTCACCGACGATGCCTTCGCGCGGCTGAAGAAGAGCTGGGAATCGATGCACGTCGGCCTCGAAAACGCACACAAGACGGCCATCCTGGAAGAAGGTGCGCAGATTCAGCCCCTGTCGCTGAAGCCGGAGGAAACCCAACTGATCGAGAACCGCAAGTTCGACCTGGTCGCGGTGGCCAACTGGTTCGGCATCCCAGTGCACAAGGTCGGCGGCGAGGGACGCACCAGCTATGCCAGTCTGGAGCAAGAGAACCAGGCGTTTCTGGACGACTGTCTTGATCCGTGGCTGGTCTGTTGGGAGACCGAGTGCTGGGACAAACTGCTCAGCGAGCGCGAGAAGCGTGAGCAGCGGCTGATCTTCGAGTTCAAGCGACAGGCGATGCTTCGGTCCGATGACTCCCGGCGAGCCGCCTTCTACCGTTCCGCACTGGCCGGCATTCCCTGGATGCACCCCGATGAAGTCCGCCGGCTGGAGAACTTGCCACCGCGCGACGATCTGCCGATGCCGCTCAACGTCAACGCCGGCGGCAACGATGGCCAGGATCAGGCATCGGCATCGCTGCTGCTGGATGCGCATCGGCGCATCGTCGAGGCGACGATGGCGCGTATGGCCAAGCGGCTGGAAGTGCAGTGGGAGCGGCTGCAGAAAGACGGTGTCACGCGAGAAAGCGTCTGGCGGGAAAACGCTGCGGTGATCCGGGAGGCCCTGGACCCGGTCAGCGTACTGCTGGGCTACGACGCCGCCGAGTATCTCCGCGCTCTGTTCACGGAAGGAATCCTCAACTCGATGACAATAGGAGAACAAGCATGGAAGCAACGACGCTGCTCACCCGAGAGCGAGTGAGTTTGGAGAGTCGCGATAGTGATCAGCCGCACATTGTCGGCTACGGAGCAGTCTTCTACCGCGAAGGCGAAGCCGGCACGGAGTACGACGTGTTCGGCGACGGCTCTTTGATTGAGCGAGTGATGGCCGGCGCGTTCGATCGTGCAATCCGCGAGGACGACGTGCGCAGCTTTTTCAACCACGATCCGAATCTGATCCTCGGCCGTCGGCGCCCGGGCGCCGAGAGCAATACGCTGGAGCTGTCGGTCGACGAACGCGGTCTGCTCTATCGCGTCAGTCCGCCGCCCACCCGGCAGGACGTGCTGGAGGCCGTCGCGCGGGGCGACATCGACGGCAGCTCGTTCATGTTCGTGCCCCAGCGGGTGACCTGGATCGAGGAAGAAGACCTGTGGATCCGCCAGATTGAAGAAGTTGCCCTCTGGGAAGTCGGACCGGTCGCGTTCCCGGCCTACGAGGCGACCACCTCTGAGCTGCGTCAGAAGTACGCCGATCGGGTCCGGGCGGAATGGGAGGCCGTTCGATCGCAACGCCGAAACGGTTCGCGGGCAGCGCTCCGGCGCCGCGTGAACTGCCGTCTGCGCCTGATCGAGATCACCGAATAGCGGCTCTCGCTGCAACGCGATCTCCCTATAGTGAGAGGTGCCCAGTCGCCTCACGCTGAAGGCCTCTGCCCAGTCAGTGGCTCCAGGGATCGACCGTCTGGTGAGGTCGATCGCAACGGATTGACGGCAATTCACGGACGAAAGGAGCCACCATGCCCAGCGCCAAAGAGCTGCGCGAGAAGCGC
>JALUUK010000423.1 GCA_027021395.1 Acidobacteriota bacterium | reverse complement strand
CCGGATTTGCTGCTTTGGGTACGGCGTTGGTCTTCTCTGTGACGGGAGCCTTCTCCTACGCGAGCTTGACCGGCGAAGCCGTTCGGGAAGAAGCCGCATCCGCCCGTCTCGGCCCGGAAGCGCTTCTGGCAGGCCTCGCTCTGATTCTGGCGGGCTTGGCGATACAGGGTGCGATACCCCCGTTTCACGGATGGCGTGCACGAACGCTGGAGACGGCCACGTCGCCGCTGGCCGTCGTGCGCTTGGTGGCCGTTCCTGTGGCGGTGGCTGCGGTCGTGAGTCGCTTGAGCCTCGTCATTCGTCAAGGGGCAAGCGGGCTCATCAATCATTGGTTGTCTGCTCTCTCGATACTTTCGCTCGTGGCGATGGCCTACGGCATCGTATCGCTTCTTCGGCAAAGAACCTTGCGGGGTATGGTCGAGCCGACGGTGCTCGTGCAGATGGGCTTTTTTCTGGCGACAGCCTTGCTTTCGCCGACGGAGAGGGAAGATCTCCTCTTCTTGCAGATGCTCCTCGCATCGGGAGGGACGATTGCATTGATCGTGCTTTTCGATTCTCTCGAAGGGCGAAGTGCGAGCCCCAAACGGCCAATGAGGAGTTGGCAGGGATTGTGGAGTCGGCATCGGGGCGCAGCCATCGTGTTGACCTTGCTGCTTCTCTCGTTGGGGGGGTGGATGCCGGCAGGGCTCTGGTTGAAGCGGGGCATCGTCATCGAGGCTCTCGGACAGGAACGCCGAATCTTGGCGACGTGCTTGGTTCTCGCGGGTGTCCTCTTGGCTCTCCACTATGCGAGCGTCCTGATCTCAGTCTTCGCTCGCAGTCGGCCGGCGCGAATCTCGTCGGACGTGAAGGTCTCCGGTTCGCGCTCAGGGCATCTAGGCGAAGGCGTGCAATCGCCGACCTTGTCCCGGACAGGGACCATCGTTCTCGTTGCGATCAGCATATTGCTCATCTTCGTAGATCTCGTGGAAGGGATCGCGCGTTGGCAAGCCGGATGACGGTCAGGCCACGAATGCTCGGTGGAAACGGGCATGGGCCCGCAGCCGAATCTTCCTTCGCAATCTTCGCGGTTTTGAGCACGACGCCTCGTTTTCCCATCGGTAGCGTGTCTGGAGGGAAAAAGGTCGCGCCAGGCCGCCGAGGCAGAAAAGGGGGAATCGGTCGCGAATCACTGTCCGGCATTGTTCGGTACGCAGAATCCTAGCTTTCGCCATCGTCCTTCGCGGGCAGACCGGGCTTGAAGATGACGCCTTCCGTGCGCTTGCTGTCCATACGGACCCTTATGGCTTCATCGAAACGAATGTGTCGGAAGCAACCAATCCGGGAGACCTCCTGCCGATTCTTCAGCCAATCCCAATCGATGAATCCGTCTCCTGCTTCCGGATTGACCGTAAAGTAGCCCACATTGCAAGAGGTCAGGTTCTGGAAGAAATGCGTGCCCTGAGACGGCGTGACTTGGAAATCGCGAAAACCGGTTTCGATGATGACTCTTGCTCCGTCGATCTGATCCCAGGTCACCGGAATACCGAGCCACGGGTCGGCAGATCCCCAGCGCCCGACGCCGATCAGTAGATAGGGCTTTTGTTCTCGGCTTAGTATGTGGTTGAACTTGGCCACGTCGTGTGCCGCCTCTACGCTTTTGGAACGGTCGAAGCAGTGGTAGTCGACGACGACGGCATCTTCGATTTCATCGACTTCGCCATGGCCGAAAACGGAACGACTGAAGCAAAGCGCATCATTCTTGTCGATGCGGGCTAGATCTAGATCCACGGATTCGCGTGTCACTGAGAGCGGGCGCATTTGCAAGAACCCGAACTCCACACACGCGCCGGGATCCGGCGAGAGATTGACTGCGAATTCGATCTCGACCGGAGTGCTCATGCTTTCCGACCCGATGTCTAGAAGTCGCTCCAATAATCTCGGAAGAGGGAAGAGCCCGTGCTTGAGTATCGGGGCGAGCGTGACGAGTCGCACACCCGAGCGCGAGATGCCGTCGTAGATCGCATCGTTGGCAACGACATAAGTCGAACCGACGGCGTTGAGCGTTCCATGCTTCTCCGCCATCTCGAGCGTCAACGAAACGAGTCCGTCGGCACTCATCCGGTCTTGCTCACCTTCTTCGAGAGGCAACGCCCAGAATGTGCGCTGCGAATTCGCCAGGATGTCCCGTACCGACGAAAACTGAACCAAGTGCTGTGGAAAGGAAGGGGAGAAGCGCACGCACCGCTCGCCATCGACGACCGTCTTACACATACCAAGCGCGATGGCGGCGATTCCGTCTTCGGGAGCAAGAGGAGCCGTCGGATAAAAGTTGCGCGAGCGAGCGACTCCGGAAAAATGCGGGTAATAGAATCGGCCATGCCGAGCTCCCACGACACGCTGGAGGATCACGGCCATTTTCTCTTCTTCCAGGCGATAGGGAGTCGAGCGGAGAAAGGCCTTGGCATGGGAATGAAAAGTCGAGGCGTAGACCCTCTTGATGGCCAGCAGCAACGCCTCGACACGTCTTTTGAGATTGGCCTCGGTGTTGGGGATCATGATCGTTTCATAGACCCCGGCCAGCGGCTGGTACTGTGCGTCTTCGAGAAGACTCGATGAGCGAACGGCGAGCGGTTCGGTGATGACGGAGAGCAGGGAAGTCATGTCTCTCCGGAGTGATTTCGGGATGCGCGCCTTGGCGAAAGTTTCGTTGATCTTCTGGTCGTCGTCGCACTCCATCGCCCAATGGCGCAGATCTCTCTGTTCGAGGAATTCGTCGAAGATGTCTGTTCCGAGCACGATCGTCGTCGGGATCTCCACCTCGATCCCTTCGAAAGCATTGTAGGTCGCGGTGTCATGAAGAAGGCGGTGGGCAAAAGCCAAACCCCGTGCCTTTCCACCGAGCGAGCCGCCTCCGATTCTGGAAAGGCGATTGGTGAGGTCGAAATGGGAGCGGCGGAAATCGGCTACGACGCCGCGCTGGCGATCTCTCCGATATTCTTGAATCGAGTGCACCAGGAGGTCGCGCAGAGCCTCGACGGACTCGGCATCTTCGACTTTTCTCGGTCGGAGGTGGTGCGCAAGCTCGAATTCCGTTCTGGCTTTGAGCCAGTTCGAGAAATGATTGCGCTGGCCGTGAAAGACGATGCTCTCAATGGGGACGGTCTTGAGCCGCTCGAGCAGTTCTCGCAAGTCGGAGGCCCGATCGATCTCCGTACCGTTCGGCAGTCGGAATACGAAATCACCAAAGGAAAAGTTTTCCTCCATGAGGCGGCCGAGATCTCGCAGAAGCATGGGGGAGTCTTTGAGGAGGAACGAGGCGGAGACGATGTCGGCGAGCTTCCCGTTCGCCGGTTTGCTCGACTGAAGAATGATCGCGATATCCGGTCGTTCGCAGCGGATCTCCCGTGCCAGATCGAGACCGGCGGTCGCACATTGCTCTCCTCGGCGGGGGAACTCGATGTCGGAAATGACGCCGAGGATCTCGTCCTTGTAGAGCATGAAGCAGTCCATAGCCTCTTCGTAGGTTTGAGCAAGGAAGATCTTGGGTCGAGCCCGTAGGCGAAGGAGGCGGTGAGAGATGTTCATGCTCTCGGTGATCAGGTTGAGCGAGTGCTTCATCAACACGGTATAGATCGACGGCAAGAATGAAGAATAGAAGCGAATATTGTCCTCAATGACCAGGATCAGAGGCACTCCAAGCTTCCCGGTATCGTGAGGAAGGTTCTTGCGGTCTTCGATGCTCTTGATGATGGCCAGGAGGATGCGGGCGTCGCCTTGCCACAAGAACATCTTCTCTATGGGCGAAATATCGTGCCTTGCCGCGAATTCCTTGAGTTCGCGATTGTCGTATCCTAGAACGACGACGGGGATGTCGAGTTTCTCCGCCCGAACCTGCTCGGCGAGTTCTAGCGCGCTCATGTCCGCGACGTGCAGGCTGGAGATGATCAGTCCGAATCGGGTATCGGAACGCGCGAGTTCGAGCGCTTCCGCGCCTCGCGAGACATGCGTGATGCCGGGAACTGAGCGGAGGTTCAATTCATGGAATTCATCGAGTAGAACCTCTTCGATCTGTCCGTCTTCCGAGAGGATGAACGAATCGTAGCGGCTCGACACGAGAATGACTTCTCGGACCCGCTCTTTCATCAGGTCTTTGAAGTCGCGTAAACGGGCACCGAAAGTCGAAGCCGGCGAGCCGGAGCCTGCGGACGAAGCACTCCTTCCCGGACTCAACCTAGAATCGCGATCCGATTCTGAGTCGGATCCGGAAGGCCGCAGGTCTTTGGTGTCGCTCATAGAGATAGTCTAGCCCGGATCGGCCACGAAGCGCCTCACCGAGAGCACTCAAACGAAGCTAGGCAAATCTCGACCCTCTACGTGCCGGCAAGTAGAGCATCCGTCGAAATCCGCGAAAAGCGGCGACCTGAGCGCGTTTGAGCACTCTCGCTCGAAAGCTCCATCAACAGATCGGGCTGTAGTACATCGCATCGCCGAGAGGAAAAGCGTCAAGCCCGAATCAAACGATACCTTGGTCCATCATGGCATCGGCGACCTTGAGGAAGCCGGCAATGTTGGCACCGTCGACGTAGTTCCCTGCACGGTCGAAACGGTGGGAGGTCGTGACGCATGCCTCGTGAATGCTGTGCATGATCACGCGGAGGCGGTCGTCTACCTCTTTGCGGGTCCAGGAGTAGCGCATGCTGTTTTGCGCCATTTCCAGACCCGAAACGGCGACACCGCCCGCATTCGCCGCTTTTCCGGGGGCGTAGAGGATCTTTTCCTGCAAGAAGATATTCACGCCATCAGCCGTCGTCGGCATATTCGCACCTTCGGCCACGACGTAGACGCCGTTGTTGATCAAGTTCTGCGCATCCTTGTCATTGATCTCGTTTTGCGTGGCGGAAGGGAACGCGCACTCAGCCTTGTGGTCCCAAAGCGGATTGTGGCCGGCGGACGCGTCGGCGGCAGTGAATGTCGCACTTCCGAAGCGGTCGGCGTATTCGCTGATTCGCCCTCGGCGAACGTTCTTGAGGTCCATCACGAAGGCGAGCTTTTCCTGGTTGATACCTTCGGGATCGTAGATGTATCCGCTGGAATCGGAGAGAGTCACGACTTTGGCGCCGAGTTCGAGCAGCTTTTCAGTCGTGTATTGGGCCACGTTGCCGCTGCCGGAAACGAGAGCGGTCTTCCCTTCGAGCGTTTCATTGCGCGTCGAGAGCATCTCCGCAGCGAAGTACACCGTACCGTATCCGGTGGCTTCCGGGCGGATCAACGAGCCGCCCCAGTTGAGAGCTTTGCCGGTGAGAACTCCGGTGAATTCGTTTCGAAGGCGCTTGTACTGCCCGAAGAGGAATCCGATCTCTCTTCCGCCGACGCCGATGTCGCCGGCGGGCACGTCGGTATTCGGGCCGATATGGCGGAAAAGCTCGGTCATGAAACTTTGACAAAAGCGCATGACTTCGTTGTCGCTCTTGCCTTTCGGGTCGAAATCGGAGCCTCCCTTGCCGCCGCCCATAGGCAGGGTCGTCAGAGAGTTCTTGAATACCTGTTCGAAGGCCAGGAACTTGAGGATGCCCAGGTTGACCGACGGGTGGAAGCGGAGTCCGCCCTTGTACGGTCCGATCGCGGAGTTCATCTCCACGCGAAAGCCTCGGTTGATCTGAACCTCGCCCTGATCATCGGTCCACGGTACCCGGAACATGATGACGCGTTCGGGTTCGATGCAGCGATCTAGGATCTTGGCCGCCCGGTATTCCGGGTGTTTTTCCATGACGATGGCCAGAGATTCGATCACCTCCTCTACAGCCTGGTGGAATTCCGGTTGTGCCGGGTTTCTTGCCGTCACTTCTGTCATGAGAGCGGAGCTGTACTGTGACATGAGAGTCGTCTCCTGATTCGGACCCGCAGCAGGGAGCCGAGATCTTTCGCTTAGCTTTCGATCGCGTCGGACCGATGCCGATGCATGGACAGGGATTCTCGCCTCCCCGGGGCACCTTCTCAAGCTATTCTTGATCCGCCTCAACGGCTTCCCGAGAATCCGCAAGGGAGTCTCGTCGTCGCCGCAGCTCTTCGCGCTGCACGCGGAAGGTGTAGCGGATGACCTCGGCTTGGTCTTCTGCGTGGATGGCGGAAAAGGCGATCCCGAGATGGTAGCGTCCCACGGGAACGGCATCGCCATCCGGGGCGACCTGACACGCGATTCGGCCGAGTGTCCGCAGTACCGTCGTCGGATTGCCGAGCAGTGTCAGATGGACTTCGACCGGTGTGTTCTCCGGGAGAGAGCGAGGGATGTGGACGCCGAGTCCCGAGCCCGACAAGCTCACGGCATCTCCATCGATCCACTCGAAGCCATCGCCTAGCTCGACTCCAAGTGCGCGGGCGATGCGGTCGAGCGATGACTCGAGGCGATCGATCCGCCCGACGATGGAAGCGAGAGCTTGCTGTTCCCAGGAAGGTTCTTCTCCGGCGACCCCGAACGGGCCGAGCGTCAGGTGTTCGGCTCGGCTCGGTTCGGCCATGAATCGGCGGGCAAGGTCGTAGGTCTCACTTTCTTCGAGAACTCGAAGGCGAATGGGAAGCGCGAGATCGACCCGCGCGAAAGAGCGGTCGGGGGTGCTGGCTGAGGAGTCGAACATCTATCCGGTTTCCGGGTCGTCGGTCGTCGATCGGGTCGACGAGAAGGGAGAGACTCGATTGCCGCGGCATACGCGGTTACGGCCCTTGCGTTTGGCGCGGTAGAGCGCGGCGTCGGCCATTTTCAGCATCTCTTCGGCGCATCCCCCGCCACTCCTGAGGTCGGCTACGCCAAAGCTTCCGGTCAGCGGAACCTTGGCTTGGTTCTTATCGACGAATATTCTGCGCCGGGAGATGGCCCGACGAATGCGCTGAGCTAGGCGTGCCGCGGAGGTCGCCGGGGTTCCCGGAAGGATGACGGCGAATTCGTCGCCCCCGGATCTGGCAACGAGATCGGACTTACGCACGGTGCGTTGCACCTCGTCCGCCACCGAACGGAGCACGCGGTCTCCCATCGCGTGGCCGAAGGTGTCGTTGATTTCCTTGAAACGGTCGATATCGATCAAGATGACGGAGAGAGGACGCTCGTAGCGCTGTGCCCACTGCTCTTCCCGATCGAGAAAAGCATCGAGCGCTCGGCGATTGAAAAGCCCGGTGAGCGGATCCCGCATGGCCAACTCGATGGCCGCGCTGTGCTTTCGCGAGTTGTGTGCGGGGATACCTGCTTCTTCTGCAATCTCGAGCAACCGCGCAAGAGCCGTTTCTCTTCGGGCTTCGGGGACTTCGTCGGCGATGTATCCGATCCAGCCTTGCGGCTCTCCTTCGTCTTCAATCGTGGTCGCGAGTAGGGGAGGCACTTTCCGGCCATCGGGCCAAACCTGAAAGCCTTCGGCATTCGCTGCGCGGCTCGGAACGGGGCCGCCGCTTTCCAATGAGACCAGTGCCGTGGCTTCGGGCACGACTTCGAGCAGCATGGACAGCAACGTTTCTTCCAAATCGACCCGGTCGAGACAGCGTGCTAGGCGGGAAAGAGTCGCGTGGGCACTCTCAGGTGCGGCCTCGCCCAAGTGCGGAACGGCCGGTCCTTTGGGAGGTTCCAGTCTCGGGCTCGCCTGCGGTCCGGCGATGATCCTTTCGTCGCTCATGTGGCTCCACCCCGGTCTTTCCGGGTTCTCCTGCATCTAAAGTGGTTCAAGCGCTTTCTTTCGGCAACCAAAAAACTTTACCGGCCGCTAAAGTCCCTAGGCGCACGGTCGAGAAGAAGGGCGACACAGGCCGGACAAGTTGGAACCAAACATGGAGAGTTCATTCCCGGCTTGAAAGTGGAGGATGCTTCAATGGGTAGTTTTTCCGTGGTGACGAACATTGGTGCACTCAACGCCCAAAACCGACTCGTCGGTACCGAGCGTGGTCTGCAGAGGACGATTACGCGATTGGCCTCCGGGCTGCGTATCAATGGGGCCGCAGACGACGCCGCAGGCTTGGCTATTGCCGAGAACTTGAGAGCGGATATCGCCGGCCTGAATCAGGCTGTTCGCAACGCCAACGACGGGATCGGTATCATCAACGTTGCGGATTCCGCATTGGGTGAAATCGCCAATCTCTTGCATCGCGCGATGACGCTGGCGGCGCAGAGTGCCTCCGATACGTCGGGTGAAGATTCGAGCACCTCGAAATCGGCGATCAACGACGAGTACAACCAGATTCTCTCCGAGGTCGATCGTATCGCCTCGACGGTGGAATTCAACGGAGTGAGTCTGCTCAGTGGATCGGGTGCGAGTCTCGATGTTCAGGTCGGTTTGGCTTCGGGTACCAATGACCGGATCACGATCGAAACGACGGGAGTGACGGCTTCCGGCCTGGGGTTGGCTTCCAATCAGCTGATCGCCAAATCCAGTGCGCGGGTCGAATTGGCGAACATTCAATCCGCCATCGATACCGTCTCGTCGAACCGAGGTGACCTCGGTGCATACAACAACCGCCTCGAGGGAACCATCGCCGTGATCACGGTGCAGGCCGAGAACCTCAAGGCCGCCGAGAGCCAGATCCGAGATGCGAACGTCGCAGCCGAGATCGTGAATCTCACGAAATTCCAGGTTCTGAACCAGACCGGTCTTTCCGCCCTAGCTCAGGCCAACTCCAACGCGCAAAGCGTCTTGTCCCTGCTATAAAAAGCCCCGCGGTCTATCTCATAGCATCGCGGTCGACCGTGGCCTTTCGAGCCTGAAGGTAGTCACCACGGCGTGGGGGCGTGGGTGGAGTCCAACTCCGCCTGCGCCCCCACTTTCTTTTTTTACGCGTAGCTAAAGATTGTTGCTGTCCGGTCGAAACGCTCTAACGAGTCAGCGAGAATCGATCCCTCCGACGGGAAGGTCCTAGGCGGGAAGGTCTGGGGCAGGAGAGCGGCGGTCGTTCGTCGCGCGGATCGATCGACCTGGAAGGGGCAAGAAAACCAGCAACCACAGCGAGCCCATACAGCATGCTCGTCGCAGCCTCGCCGGAACGTCGGTCGAGTGAATCTGCGGGAACGGCAAGGATGCCGTTCCAAACTTCAAGGAGGAAGGCTCCATGGCAGGATTCTCTGTCGTATCCAACATCGGGGCGCTCAATGCCCAAAATCAGTTGTCGCGTACTCAGCTCGGTCTGAGTCGCACCCTCACCAACCTGGCCTCGGGCCTTCGCATCAACGGCGCGAAGGACGATGCGGCGGGTCTGGCCATCGCCGAAACACTGCGGGCGAACGTTTCAGCGCTGAATCAAGGTGTTCGTAACGCGAACGACGGCATCGGCGTGATCAATGTTGCGGATTCCGCCCTCGGTGAGATCGGTAATCTACTGCAACGCGCGGTGACTTTGGCGCAGCAGGCTGCATCGGCGACCTCCGGTCAGGATTCATCGACTTCGAAGTCGGCAATCAACGACGAGTACAACCAGATTCTCTCGGAAATCGACCGCATCGCCAATACCGTCGAGTTCAACGGGCAGTCTCTATTCACCGGAAGCGGTGCCAGTCTCGACGTACAGGTCGGAACGGGCAGCGCCGCGAACGACCGCATCACGATCACGACCAGTGCGGTGAGTGCGAGTAGTCTCGGCGTGACCTCCAACACCTTGCTGACGGTGTCCGGGGCACGGGTAGAATTGGCCGAGATTCAATCGGCCATCGATTCGATTGCGTCCGATCGCGGTAGCCTCGGAGCGTTCAACAACCGCCTCGAGGGAACGATCGCCGTCATCACGGTGCAGGCCGAAAACCTCAAGGCGGCGGAGTCTCAGATTCGAGACGCCAATATCGCTCAAGAGGTGGTCAATCTAACCAAGTTCCAAGTGCTGAACCAGACGGGTCTGGCCGCATTGGGACAGGCCAACGCCAGCGCGCAGAGCGTTCTGTCACTCCTCTAGTGACTTGAGTCAGCGAGTCGGAAAACGGTAGGGGCTCACCCGGGCCCCTACCGTTCTACAAGCAAGCCGCCTTCTCGAGCGATCGGAACGCCCGAAGATTCCCGTCAGGGTGTGCTCGAAGGGTCG
>JALUUK010000422.1 GCA_027021395.1 Acidobacteriota bacterium | reverse complement strand
GCCTCGCTGGCGCTGTGCTTCGTGCCGTATCGCGGGGCTTGACGGTCGACTTTCCATCGCCAGCAAACCCACAGGGGGACCTTCGAGATGAAAGAGGGGAAGTGCCCTTTTTGTAGCGTTGAACCTGACCGCGTCTTTCATGAGGGAGAAAACGTCCTTGGCCTTTGGGATAAGTTCCCGGTTTCCGATGGACACGCGCTCTTGATCCCGAAGAGACATGTGGAAGATTGGTTCAAGGCGACCTCTACGGAACAGGTGGAACTGGCACAGGCCATCTCCGTCGCCCGAGATGCGGTGCTCGCGCGATACCAGCCCGATGGATTCAATATCGGCATCAATGTGGGTGAGGATGCAGGGCAGACTGTGATGCACCTCCACGTGCACGTGATCCCTCGGTATCGCAACGATGTGGAGGATCCGACCGGGGGAGTTCGGATGGTGATCCCGAACAAGGGGAATTATCTGGCCGTCAGAGAGGCAATGCCCGCTTACGATCCGGCGTCTGCGACCGCTCCCATTTCGATTGACAGAAATCGGGACGGGCTCATTTGCGGCGGAGACGATCCTCTCTTGCCTCATTTGCGCGAACAACTCGATCAAGCGACACAGGCCGACATCGCAGTGGCCTTCGTCAAGGACAGCGGCGTGCGGCTGATCATGGAACACCTCCGCGATCTTCTCGATCGGGATGGCCGACTGCGCTTACTCACCGGTGACTACCTTGGCCTGACCGACCCGGAGGGACTCCACAGGTTGCTCGATCTCGAGGGCGACATTCAGATCCGTGCCTATGAATGCCGGGGCACCAGTTTTCATCCCAAGGCTTACATCTTCCGAAACCGGCACCGTCCGCATGTCGCGTTCGTTGGCAGCTCGAACCTGTCGGCCATGGCCATGCGAGAAGCCATCGAATGGAACTACCGGATCGTTTCTTCCAGGGAATCGGGATTCCAGAGCATCGTTAATGGTTTCGAGGATCTGTTCCGTGACAGCCGGACACGCGAGGTCACCAGATCCTGGATCTGCGACTACGCCGCCAGAAGAACCTCGATGGTCAGCATGCCGGCGAGCGTCGACGTGGAAGAAGGGGTGCTCGAGCCGATTCCCGAGCCTCACTCTGTGCAAATCGAGGCCCTGGCAGCGCTCGAGAAGACTCGCGACGAAGGCAACAGGGCCGGCCTTGTCGTTCTCGCAACAGGCCTGGGAAAAACATGGCTCTCGGCCTTCGATACCTGTCGTCCGGAGTTCAGCCGAGTGCTTTATGTCGCGCATCGAGAAGAAATACTCACTCAGGCCATGAGCACGTTCCGCCGTATTCGACCCGGCGACAGCTTCGGGCGCTACACGGGAAAGGAGAAGATCGCGAACGCGAGCATAGTATTTGCATCCATCCAAACGCTCGGCAGACAACAACACCTGCAGCGATTCGATCCCGAGGATTTCGACTACATCATCGTCGACGAGTTTCACCACGCAGCGGCGCGTACTTACCGGCACTTGCTGGATCATTTTTCGCCGAAGTTCCTTCTGGGGCTCACCGCGACACCCGAGCGTACGGACGGTGGCGATCTTCTGGCACTCTGCGGCGAGAATCTCGTCTTCAGACTCGATCTCGTCGAGGGAATCAGACGTGCGCTGCTCTGCCCGTTCCGGTACTTCGGCGTACCGGACGAGGTGGATTACACGAATATTCCCTGGCGTTCCGGTCGTTTCAATGACGAGGCTCTCACGGATTCACTGGCCACAAGAAGGCGTGCCGAAAATGCACTGGAGCAATACAGAACGCATGGCGGCAAGCGAACCCTGGCCTTTTGCTGCTCACAGCGCCACGCAGACTTCATGGCAAGATTCTTCTGCCGTCATGATCTGAGGGCCGTGGCCGTGCATTCGGGAGAGGGCTCCGCGCCGAGAGCTTCGTCCCTCGCGAGGCTCCAGGAAGGCGAACTCGATATCATCTGTGCGGTGGACATGTTCAATGAAGGCGTGGATCTGCCGCAAGTCGATACGGTGATGATGCTGCGACCGACAGAGTCGCGAATCATCTGGCTTCAGCAATTCGGACGAGGATTGCGTAGACCCGACGATCAGAAGGTTCTGACCGTGATCGACTACATCGGCAACCACCGAGTTTTTCTGCTCAAGCCGCAGACTCTGCTCGATCTGCCGTCCGGCGATGCCCATCTGGAACGAGCACTCAACGCACTTCAAGAAGACAACCTGGAGCTTCCCCCCGGATGCGAGATCACCTACGAATTGAAAGCCATCGAGATTCTTCGCGGGCTGTTGAGGCGGCCCAGCAGCAAGGAAGTGATGACGTACTTCCTGAAGGACTTCCAGGAACGACACGGTGAGCGGCCTCGCGCCGTCGAGGCATACCACGAAGGCTACAGTCCTCGCTCCGTACGGCAAGCTTTTGGATCCTGGCATGGATTCCTGGACCATGCGGACTGCTTGCAACCGGCGGAGCAGAAGGCAGTGAAGCACTTTGGAACCTTCCTGGGCACTCTGGAAACAACCCCAATGACCCGGAGTTACAAGATGCTGCTGCTGCAGGCAATGCTGAATCAAGACGCATTTCCCGGCGAGATCAGTATCGACAAGCTCGCTGCAGCCTTCTCGAACCTAGCCTCACGTTCGGCCCTGCTGACACAGGATGTCGGCCGAAAGCGACTGGAAGATTCCTCAAGGTTGAAACGGATGCTGGAAACCAATCCCATCAAGGCGCTCGTCGAAGGCCGTGGCACCGGTGGGAATTCGTATTTTGAGTACGTGAACGAAGTCTTACGCACGAATCTCGACGTCCCGAACGCGATGCGCGACGAAGTCCGGCAACTGGTCCGAGAGCTGGTCGACTGGCGCCTTGCAGAATACCTGGATCGACCCGCAAGAAGCGACGACAGCAGCTCGCAACACTTCACTTGTAGTGTCGGCCATGCGAACGGTAGACCAATCCTCTTCCTTCCAGACAGAACCAGCACTCCGGGACTCCCGAGCGGATGGACATCCATCTCCGCCAATGGCGAAGATCTCGAAGCAAAGTTCACCAAGACCACGCTGGACACGATCCGACGACCCGGCACGACCAAGAACGTACTTCCCGAGATCCTACACAACTGGTTCGGACCGGACGCCGGTCGCCCCGAAACTCAGTTCAAGGTCACCTTCGAACAAAACGAAGACCACTGGCTGATGACTTCGGAATAACACTCCCCCTTTCCCGGTTGGCCAAAGGGCACAATACCGACAGGCTCACCAGAAATCCCGCCAACACGCCGACTTCCCGATTCCGAACACAACTCTCGGAGTCTTGGTGTTTCGGTTGCCGGCTATGCACAAGGGGATAGCCATTGACGTAAGGCGCCCCCAGTTTCTTTGGACACGGATTAGGAGATAATCTGATGACCAAGGAGGCAGTGAAAGTGAGTCGTTCTCGTCGTTCAAAGCCCAAGCCTGGGCCCACGGAAGGAGCCCGTAGGGCGACTGGAGTGGGCCCAGGCGGCTCCGCGGGTCGCTCCGGGGGTCTGGCACCCGGCCAATGTTGGAGCGCGGGTCGCAAGCGGGATGTGGTGCTGCGTTTGCTTCGTGGGGAGTCGCTCGACTCACTCTCGCGTGAGATGGGCGTGGAGATGTATCGGCTGGAGCAGTGGCGTGAGCGGACGCCGGCGGGCCTTGAGGCCGGCCTCGAGAATCGGCAGCACGATCCGTTGAATGCGGAGCTCGATGCAGCGAAGCGTCACATCGGAGAGCTTTCGATGGAGATCGAGCTGCTGCGCGAGCGCTCTCGTGCACTGGAGAAGAAGCTCCCTTTGGGGACGAGGAGATCGCAGCGATGAGCGGAGTGATCTCCTCGGCCACGGGTCGGCCTTACGGGATCCAGCGCGTCTGTCGCGTCTGGGAGCGCAGCCGCTCGGCGCTCTACGGCCGTCGTTCTCGAGAAGACCAGCACGAAGCAGGAAAGCTGCCGGCGCGTCGGGGACCGAAACCGAAGACGACCGATGAGCAATTGTTGAAAACCATTCGTGCTGATCTCGAGCGATCGCCATTTCAGGGCGAGGGTCATCGCAAAGTGCATGCGAGGCTTCGGATTCTCGATGGGATTCGGGTCGGCCGCAAGCGGGTCCTGCGACTGATGCGAGAGAACAACCTGCTGTCACCTCATCGCGGCCGTCGAGGCGCAACGAAAGATCACGACGGATCGATCGTGACCGACAGGCTCAACGAGATGTGAGGCACCGACGGCGTGCGCGTACAGACGGCAGAGGAGGGCTGGTGCTGGGTTTTCGCTGTGATCGAGCACCACAACGCAGAGTGCGTCGGGTGGCACGTCTGCAAACGCGGTGATCGCTTTGCCGCCCTCATGTCAACACCGATAAACATGATCGTTGGCGGCAACGCGCATTCTTCTCTCCTTGGGCGGCGAGCGAATCCAAAACCACACGCCGGCGAATGCACCGTTTTACCGCCGAGAGAGGCGAGGCGAAAGGACGTCGGTTCTCGACCGGTTACGGTGAGACATGTACGCCGTCGGCCCGTGCGAGTCCCGCGCAACAACAAGCGCGTCGATGCTTGTGTTGTTCGCACCGCGCGACATGGATCCGACCTTGAGCGAATCGTCCCATCCGATCCACTCCGAACTCGACGAGGGCGCGCCTCTGGGCTTGATCGATGACAGGCTCCATCTCCGCGACGTTATTCGCCAATGGCATGGATGAACTCCCGCAGAGCGCAGTCGACCCCAGCAAGGGGCAGCAGGAAGTTCACGCACGAGACCCGGGAACTCGCCAGATTCCGCGTGGGCCCTTCGTATCCATCTCCTGTCGGGCGATCCCCGACCTGCGAATTCGTTCGCTACTTGATTGCTTGGTTCCGGAAGAGCTTCCTCGCACCGGCGTCACCACTCAACTCGGGGATGACATTCTCCTCCTCGTGACCGTGCGCGAAAGGATGACCGTGGCGCTTCCCCTTGTCGTCGTCCGGCGCGCATGCTCTGGGGCTCAGCATCTTGCGAACCGCGGCTATCCGTTCTCGGGCGGCCTTCCCGAATCTGGCCGACTTGGGTGACTTGTCCATATCTTTGCTCGCGGAACCTAAACCTGGTCCTTATCGATGTAATCGTCCTTCCAAGTTCGCTTGCGAGGCGGCTCGATGTCTTCGACACAATCAGCAGGGATGATGTCGCCGACATCTGGCGCCCGATGACTCAACCCCCACGCCACGGCAAGCCGATGGTGCTCGGCCGTCTTGCTCTTGAGGGTGTCTGGCATGGGCACGGAGACGACAACAGCTCCTTCGTTGCCGCCATACGACTTCACCCATTCCCCGAGTTCCTCGACCAACGACGCGAAGAACGGAAGCTTACTGCCGCCACCAATCAACAGGATCGGAAGTCGACCGCGCCAGATCTTCTCATTGGGAGCGCGCCGGGTCTTGAGGTCGGTGACAACCCGCCGCAGCATCGAGCGACAGCGCTTCCTAAGTTCTTCCTCGGCGACCTGCACTTCCGACACGATCTGATCGTGAGATAGAAGATACGGCTCGATGTCCTCACTGATCGGTACCAGAGGGTCATGCTTGTCACGAAGATCCTGTGCCTGCTTTTCGTGTGACCGTTGAATTGCACGGATTCGCTCATGGTGAAGACGGATGGTTCCCAACTGCTGAACATCCGCCGTCAATAGACTGTAGCGATCGCCGCCACATTCGTGCGCCTGGTGCAGCAGAAAGCTGCACACGTCGATCGTGGATGCGCCAACGTCAACCATGAGATGCACGCCTTCGCGGCGAAGGTCCGAGAGCGCGTAGCCGACTGCGCCGGCAGCGATCTCGGGAATTATGTCGAAGTCGCACGCGAGGCCGTCATCGTCGCGCTCCCAGTACTCCGGGGCCTCGACGAGATACCGTAGCTCGTGCTCCGCCTTTTCAACGGTGATGTGGTCTTCCAAAACGGATAGCATCCAAGCTGCTTTTCCCACGAGCCGAAACCGGCGATTCTCTTCGTTGTCCTCGATGCATGGTGAGGGAACGCCGAGGTTGACACTCCAGTTCAATGACCGGAAGTGCCCGATGACGTCACGCTTCGTTTCTAGGAACCACTTTCGCGTGTGTCTCAACAGCAGCGCGAGATATGCCACTGCCGCGGCGTTAGGATGCAAGCGTTGGCGCGTCGGCCCGCGGCTGCTGTTCAAATGCTCATCGTGGGCAAGCAACTCAAGCTTTATATCGTTGACCAATCGTGCGTCACTACCACGAGCAAGACTGCATGTCCCGTTCGACGTGACCCACAACCTCGTCGGCAAGAGGTACGCCATAGATGAGTGCGCCACCTCGCCGAACTCGACCGCGTAGGCCTGACCACCCGCGAGTTCCGGCGCTTGAACGACAACCTTGGACGCAGAGGTGCCGAAATCCAACCCAACAATGAGTTCGCACTCTCTGTACTGCAGGAGATGCTCGTCAAACATGGATGCCTCCGTGGCTCATCCGGTGATCTGCACAATCGCGATCGCAATATCTCGGGACTCCGAACGCACCTCGCGCCGGCTCTCGATCCTCAAGCGCTGTTGCTCGACTCGGCCCTCCAACGCCTTGATCCGCCCTTCCGTCGCTCTCACGAGTGAGCTCCGTCCTCGCGCTCGGTGCTTCTCACGAATCAATTCGAGCTTCGCGGTCTGCTGATGCAGGTGTTGTTCGAGGGTGTGGAGCTGGATGTCGGCTCGATCTTGGTTCCGCGCCCGCAGCTCGCGTGAGAAGTCCTCGTATTCTTCGTCGAGATTCCCGAGGAGGACTTCATTCGCTACTGCGTAGGCCTGTGCGAGATCGACCACATTTCGCGCTTCGATCCAGTCCTCACCATTCGCGACCGCTGCGACTGCGATGCGTTCCGCCACGTCGGGCTCAAGCAAGACCCCGAATCCGTCGAGCCGGGTCGCAGCGTAAGCCAACTTCTCTGCGTCCTGAAGCCCGCGGAATGACCAAAGCGCGGCAGCCAGGACGTATATGCCCGGGGCTATGGGCACTTCAACGGCGGTACGGTTCAACGTCAACGCAACCGCCGGTGTGAGCTGTTCGTCGCCTTCTGCTATGCCACTGCTCACCATCCGTACGATCGGATGGAACTGTGAGATCACCTCTTCGGATCGAACGGAGACACCGGCGACCCGATTCTCGAACCGACACCGAACGGGTCGAGCCGAGATCGACGTGAGTCTCGTCACAAACGATAGACGGTGTTGCCTGATGAAATCCTTCAGGTCGAGCTTTGCCTTGTCTGAGAGTTCGATTTCGAACACGGGAGAGTCAGCCTCGACCTGACACAGCTCGCACCCAGGATAGTGGAGCTTCAGGTAGTCGAACACGTATCGCTGGATGTCATCGCCGCTGATCCACCGATGAAGCTTGCGCGCCGCTTGCACCTGGTTGAGGATGTAGTCCCCGTAGGCGACGAGACTCGCGGCATCTTGCTCAAGGTTCTGCTCCTCAAGCCGCAGGTTCTCGAGCGCCTGGGCCGTCTGATCGATACGGTGCTCCTGCTGCTCCACAGACAGGCCGCCCGAGAGCAAGTCGACCTCCAGTCTGCGGATCTCATCGCCGAGAATGGCCTCGAAATCACCCAGCGCGGTTCGACAAAGATCGAGCTTGTCGTAGAGACGCTCGTAGATCCGAGCGTCGATGGTGTTCGCATACAGAACATTCCAGACGAGAATCTTTTCGGCCTCCTGCCCGAGCCGATCAATACGTCCGATGCGCTGTTCGAGGCGCATTGGGTTCCACGGAAGGTCGTAGTTGATCACAACTCGTGAGAATTGGAGGTCGACACCCTCGCCGCCGACTTCGGACGAAAGCAAGACACTGGGCCCACCTGGGTCCTTGAATCGTTGGATGGTCTCGTCCTTCGCCTCTCGTTGCCCGCCCTTAAGCTGAATACACGAGACGCCGTCTGCTTCGAGGCGCTCGTCGAGGTATGCCAGCGTGGGGCGGAAGCTCGAAAAGACGATAACCTTCTCGTTTGGATGCTCCTGGAAGAACTTGGTGAGAATGACTCTCAGCCGGTGGTATTTCGTGTCGATCTCGATGAGCTGCTTGAGGTCGACATAGTCTCGCGACCGAATGACGATCTCGGTAGCGAGCGGGCCGAGGGCGTTTCGCCTGGCTCTGTCATCTTCATCTTCGCCGGTTTCTTCCGATTCCTCCAACTCGATCAACTTCTTCTGCCAGGACCGAAGAGACGCAGCCATGCTGCTCGTCATCTGCCTTTGCGGCTGGGCCAGCAGGAAGCGCTCATTCGTCAAGCGCTCCAACGCGTACTTGACGACGACGTCGGTAACGAGGTTGTAGAACTTCTCTTCTACGGGTTCGAGAGCGACAAATTCGGGGATCGGCTCTCGGACGACTCGCCACTCCTTGACGTCCTTCTTCCGTGTCCTCGTGACGACGTGAGCCAACAGATTCACGGTCTCAAGGCGGTAGGCCAGTCTGCTACGGATGTCGCGACGCTGCAAACGTTCGGGAACAAGGTCAGCCTCCTGGATCATCGCGAGCTGGCGATTGGCGCGGAGAAGCGGATGGGATCGCGCGGTTTCTAGCAACTCGCGCAACTTCTCGATGTCGAGATTCGGGCCGAGTACGAGATCCCGGGCCTTCACCAACGGAGCGTTCGCCTCCAAGATCTGCGCGAACACTTCTGGTCTAGTGAAGGTATCCGGATCAAGAAGCCGCAGAAGGGCGAACAGATCGTCGTTGCGGTTGTGGATCGGTGTCGCGGTCAGGAAAACGGAATACTCCGCGACGTCATTGCAGAGCTGACCGAGCTCATTGGTTTGCGTTTCGGGATTTCGGAGATGGTGAGCTTCGTCGATCACCAATAGGTCCACGAGACGGTCCTCGCTCTCCTTGGACCGAAGGAAGCGAGCGAGCTTTGCAGCAGGCCTCTTACCATTCTCTTCCTCCCAAGCGCGGGGCGGACGAAGACCCTGAGTGCTGGCGATGATCGCGAATCCGCGCGACTGCGCGTCCTCGTCTTCCAACACGTTGAGTGTTTCGCGGGCGTCGCAGATTTGGGCGGTGACGCCGATCTTTCTGGAGAGCTCACGCCGCCACTTCTCACGCAGCGCAGCCGGGCAAAGGACCAGTAGGCGGCGCATATCAAATCGACTCCGCAGCTCGGTCCAGATGAGACCCGCTTCGATCGTCTTGCCGAGACCGACCTCGTCCGCGATGAGGATCCCGTTCGATGGCGATTCGAGGACCTTCACGACCGGCTTGAACTGGTAGGCGTAGAAGTCGGTGTTCGTGGCCTCCATGCTGTAGATCACGTCAGCTAGCCGTCCGGAGAGCTTCACGTGGGTCAGAGTGCGCCGAAGATCCACCGGCCGGCCCAGCTTCTTGGCCTCCAGCATATCGAGGGGCGATAACCGAGAATCACGAACGATCTCAAGCTGCCCCTCTGGAACCCAGCGCACACCATCAACAAACTGGACCTGAAGGAGGCGGCGAATCCGGCGCGTTTGCTCCCTCCCGGTGAGGATGCCCACCCGTGTAGGATCGTTTACCAATCGTACTCGGCGCCGCTCATTCATTCCTGGGTTCCCTGGCCCTGATGTCGTGGTCGAGGTGGGCCCCATTCCTCCCGCAGCGAGCGGCCATCAACTCACCGCTCGGCATACCGGACCAACGTCATTCTACCAAGTATCGCTTAGTGGACCGAGATCGTTTTATGTGGATCCCTGAGATCAGGCACGTATTCGCCATTCGCTGAGGCGAGTTCCGATCGCGAGCCATTCTTGCCTAGGGCGAACCGCCTTGGACAGAAGATATGCGTAGGGCCACGTCGGGATGGCCGACGAGGCCCTCTTCTATGTGCGCCAAGCATGGGCGCTGTCTCGGTGGGCAGCAGGTGTGGTCGTGGTAGGATGCCGGTTGCCCGGCACCCCACCGCGACCGGAGAAAATCCTGGGCGCGCAAAACATGATCGCTGGATAGTTTGGTGATCCCCTCGCGAACGACGTCGTGCCTCAACCTCTTCGAAGATGT
>JALUUK010000421.1 GCA_027021395.1 Acidobacteriota bacterium | reverse complement strand
ACGGCGGGCTCCCGATCCCGCCGACTCGCCTTTCATTTTATGCACTTTTCCCAGTGAGGGAAGTCCAACCGAGACATCTGGCCGGGGCGAGTGCAGGTGGTCATCCGCGTCGACCGCGACGAGTCGGCCGCGGGGTGCCTATCGTGACGGGGGCTCCGGAGGTTCGCTCTTCGGCTCGCTCCGATGGCGCGATTCGGGGCGCGTGAGGAATCCCCAGTCGAGTGCCACGTCCTGCTCGTAGCGTTTCCCCAGGGTCTGCGCGGTGACCGCCTTGGCCAGTTCGTACCCCAGATAGAACGCGTGTGACGGATCGAGTTCCCGGGGGTAGTGCTGCAGGAAGGAGGCGAAGAGCGCCATCGGGTCGGTGCCCGCGAGGTGTTCTCCGCGGAAGACCATGTGAAGCTGCTGCTCGTCGGCAAAGAGCCGCACATGGTGGTCGCGCAGCGAGGAGGCGAGTTGATCGAGCGCGGCCGGTTCGACGGTCGACCGTTCGGGATCGCGGAGCATGACCAGTCGCGGATCGACATGCTTTGGCGGCGCCTGGTGCTGCACGGCGAAGTGGACGAGTCGGCGAGCGATGTCGCATTCGGCAACCGAGGTTCGAGCCCAGTTGATGACCTCGGTCGTGAGGACCGAGCGGATACCGAGTTCCTGGCAGAATCCGAGCAGCAAGAGGTTGACGCCCGCCGAATCGACTTCCGTCATTTCGCTCAGATTGCCGATCCCCATGAGCATCTCGGCATCGGGGTAGGTTTCGCGCACGGCAAGGTATCGTCCGAGGCTGGGAGCGAAACCGAGTCCGATCGGTTCGAGGATCGGGTCGAGTCGCATCGAGACGTTGCGGTCGGCGAGGAACGCGACGGTGGCATGAAGCGAATCGAGGTCATCGGGATCATCCGGTATCACGACGACTTCACAGCCCCAGTCGGGAGCGAATTCGCGGTTGGAAGCCTGAACGGAAAGCACCAGTTCCGCACCCGACCGGACCGCCGCCTCGATCTCTGTCCGATCGAGGCTATCGATGGAGACTCGAAACCCCGCGTCCCGCAATCGACGCACGCAATCGCCGACCTCATGCCACCCTCCGCCCGGTTCGCACCCGACGTCGATGATATCGGCTCCGGCCTCGCGCAGCCGAGCCGCTTCCTGTACGAGATCGTGAGGATCCCATCGCGGCGCGTGGTTGATCTCGGCCACGATTTCGATCGACCAGTCGCCGTACGACGTCGACTCATGCTCTCGGCCGAGGAATGTCGGCAGTTGGTGGACATCACGCGGTCCGAGCTCCATCGTGCATCGGTCGTGCGGTGGCAGTTCGCCCATCTCTCCCGTGACGTATCCGGGGAGGATGACGCGCGTCGCCTGCGGCGGAACACGCAGATGTCGCGCGATCCACTTCGTCGTCATGAGGGCGGCCACCGTGATGGGGAGGACCTGCACGGAGTAGGAGAAGCCGCGTTCGTTGGCAGGTTCTTCCGCAGCGAGCTGTTCGAGGACGCGCCGCAACATCGGCTCGGCGAGCTTTCCCGTGACGAAGTGGATGTGTTCCATGGCGAGTCCGTTACTCGATGCGATCGGGCCCCTCGGCGTCTGGCGCCATGGCGTCGTGAACCGCGGTATCCGGAACGAATGTTCGGAAGCCACCGTTGACGGAGATGACCTGTCCGTTGACGAACTCGGCCGCGGGAGAGGCGAGGAATGCGACGACTTCGGCGACATCGGCCGGCGAGCCCCATCGCCGGAGCAGGGCCTGTTGCCGGGCGCGCTGCTGCCACGCATCCGGTGCCGACTCGCCCCAACGCGTGCGGATCCAGCCGGGGGCCACGCAGTTGACCCGAACATCGGGTGCCAGGGTATGCGCAAGGCTTCGCGTAAAGGCTGCGACGGCGCCCTTGATCGCAGCGAACAGCTCACCCGATTCGTCTTCCATGCCGAGCTCCGACTGATCCCAGCCGATCGTTATGATCGACGGCGGCGCGGGCGGTCGTTCCCACTGCCGCATCCGCGTCCCGATCGCGCGGCAGCAGTGGATCGTTCCGGCGACGTCGACCGACCAGAGTCGTTCGAGTTTCTCCTGGAACGACCACTGGGCTGCGCTGCCGGTCAGAACATCGGCTCCGGCGGCATGGGCATGGGCTACGATGCCGCCCGACCACGACCAGGCTTCATCGATCAGTCGGTTGCAGTCGCCGGGCTGCGACAGGTCCGCGTCGA
>JALUUK010000420.1 GCA_027021395.1 Acidobacteriota bacterium | reverse complement strand
GCGCATGAACCGGGTCAACACCGCGCTGCTCGAGGCTGCGATCCGATTGTTCGAGAAACACTCTGCGACGGTGCGTGCGCCGATCTCTCGGCTCGCTCGTTGCGAGCAGTGGTGCGCCATCGTCGGCTTCGTGTTCCACGTTCAGGGTTCCTCTTCGGGTGTCGGCCGGCCTGCGGAGGGGTCGGGCAGCAACGTCAAGCGGTGACGAGTCTCTCCGGGAAGAAGGGGCGAAGGCTCGCCCCGCACCCATGCCTGATGTCCGGCCGCATAGTAGGGCGAAAGCGGGTGACCGGACGCTCCGCCAGGCATATGAAGAATCCCTTCTTCTTCGTAGCCCGGGGAAACCGCCATCCTCTGGCTAGCCCCGAAGCGCACACCCTGAACACGCGGCATCATCGTATCGCCGGGAAGGGCCTGCGCGGGCATGTCGAGCCAGCGTCCGAGCATAGGTATCGCCCGACTGAGTGGGTGCTGCATCCGTAGCGTATTCTGCTCGCCCCAGGTTCTTCCTTCGAGCCCTTCTCCGTCCTCGAGATTCGTACGCGTCCTCTCCGCCGCACGAACGAGAAGCTCCTCCCAACTTTCGTAACGGGGATCGAGCAAATTTTTCGGCCGCTTTTCGAGCAACGACCAGAGTGGACCTTCAGACTGGCGAAATGACCCGTACGAGAAACGCTCGTCCCGCTTCCTGCATTCGCGAATGAAAGGCTCGAATACCGCTTTCCAAACCTCGATGCGAAAAGCGCGCACGATCCGATATCCCACGGAGTCGACTGCGGCATGCCCCCCCCACTGCTCCACGAACGGACGCATCTGAGCCAGAGCCGAGATCCCTTCCCCTGCTTCGCCATCGAACACTTCCAAGAGCAGGTCTCGCCAACGGCCGAGAAAGAGCGCCCGGTCATCGAGCTGAATCCCCAGCATATCCGCCGGCGTCGCGTCTTCCAAAGAACCGAGCGCATCTCGAATCTGCATCGCCCGCGCACCGAGAGCGTAGCGCCCCATGCCCAGCAGGCGCAGATCGTCTCCACTCGTCGCCCTCGCGTTGGCCGACCAGATCCGGCCGTCTTCCGGATCGACGAGGCGAGGATACCGGGCCGGATCGATCCACCCGCTCCACCCGCGATCGCCACGCGCCCAAGAACGCGGGAAGCGTCCGTCGAAGCCGTGCCGCTCCGGAATCGCACCGGCTATCGTCCAACCGATTCGCCCCTCACTGTCCCCGACAACGAAATTCATCTGCGGCATGCCCGCTCTCTGAGCAATCGCCATGGCCTGCTCGAGGTTTCGTGCCGACTCCAATTTCATCACTCCGAGATTCACGGCCCGAGGGTGATGCGCAACCCAGGCGATGGCCCGTACTTGCCCGCGGTGATTTCGATCGATCACCGGCCCCCAAATCGTTTGCTTGATCTCCATGCGTTCCGGCTCGTCCCAACCGCGAACGTGAATCTCTTCTACGATGTTCTCGAAGGGCTCGGAGCCCGCGGGCATCAGATAACGCGTCGGATCGCGGGGATCGAGCTCGATCTCGACCAAGTCGCTCCAGTCTCCATAGGCGTTGGTAAAGGACCAAGCGACGAATCCGTTGCTTCCGACGATCATCGCCGGGCTTCCGGGCAGAGTGACACCCGTTACGTGGCGCTCGCGGCCGTCCTGATCCAACCACTCGAATCGCGCACGATACCAGACGTGCGGCAACGAGAGACCTAGGTGCATGTCGCCGGCAACGAGAGCCGAATCACCGTGCGAAGTGCGTTCGCCCGAAACCGCCCAAGCATTGCTACCGGGCAGATGATCGAAGCGGACGGTTTCGTACTCCGAGGGAAGTGCATCCCCTGCGGCATGCCCCTGCGCCGTAAAAACACCGTCTTTCGATTCTTCGGGGAGAAGTTCGAAGACCTCCGCGCTCGGCGGATCCGGGACTCGCATCGCTTCGCCGACGAGCGGAGCGTCCCACTCGTTCCCTTCGGCACCAAGAAACGCGGCCAGTTCCGTGGGCAAGGCGTCACGTAGGATAAAGCGGTCCGAATCGAACTTGCCGGTGTCGTCTTGAAGCTCAAAGAACATCGCAAATAGAACCAACACCGAGTCTGCCGCACTCCACTCCCTCACTTCAGAGCGCAGCAAGAGGTATTCGAAAGGCCTCTCTCCGAGTGCCGCTAGTCCCGCGTTGACGCCTTCGGCATAGGCCTCGATCACTGCCCGCTCTTCTTCG